>JBOGQL010000097.1:0-6300 GCA_050748985.1 Nitrososphaera sp.
TCCTACGCCTGCCGGAAAGTATTACCTTCCCGCATTCACCTAAAGTTTGCTTGGTTACGTGAGAGTACTTTTCGCATCTATACTCAACTCCCAGACCGCTGAGGCATTTTGTAATATCAGGAGTGAAGGGGGATAGGTTATCCACAACGAGTACAGGAAGCAGAAAATCAGCCAACCTCTATCGAGATATAGTGGTTCTCAACTATGCCATCTACCTCAACCAAGAAACCAAAGTTAACCTTTGTGTCCTCTTGCCACACAAAGACGCGTTGCCCTCCCTGCTGGGATCCGAAGGTATTGATAAAGTTACGAATGGTTGATTCGGCGGCCGCAAAGTCGGATTCAAACTTGTAGGCAGTCTCCGCTTCCCTGAATTCTACGGGGGCCGAAATTGCCGTGGGCCTCACTATCGTCACGTTGGTCTCTGTGAAGATTCTCTCAATTCTCAGAATCCTGCTCTCCCTATCAAGTGTCGTTGTCTGGTTTGATCCGGCTGAAGGCTGATCTACGGGCGCTACGCCGGAGACTTTTAGCAAGTAGTTCTCAAACGCCTGAACGGGGGTATCTCCAAGGCCGACATAGTAAGTTCCGGTAACCGAGGCTCCACCTACTGCCGCGATGGTTCCCGTCTGTGAAGTGACCCCTCCTCCAACGTTCGACGTGTATACGGGGATAAAGTACACCTCATGCTCGCCGATCCTGTATAGAATATTTTCGCCTATCCTAGAATTGGTAAGCAGCCTCTTCATGTTCTGGTAGTCTTTGTCCTTTCCAAGGGTGTCCTCGGCGCCTGTCGGCCCCAGAAGTTTCACGTCAGAGTCTGTGGGAACCGAATAGAAGGTCATCTCACCCAGCCTTTCAAGGTCGTTCCTGACGATCATGTAGCCCACCAGGTTCCCCGTCTGTGAATTCCGCAGCTCAAGAGATTGGAATCCTAGAAATTCGGATGCCTGAAATCCTTGCGGCTTTGTTATGACGTAGTACGGGGGTATAGTTCTTGTCGTTTCCTCAGGAATGCTGTAGAACTGGCTTGCCTCTATGTACGTCTTGGGATCCGTGACGTGGTAGACATTGAACCTGGAAATCGTCCAAATGAACATCTCCTCGGGGTACTTTATTTGATCGCTGAGCCATTGGGGTACCTGATTTGTGATTCCTAGGACCTTGTATTCATCGAGGAACATTTTTGAAAAATAATCGTCGCCTGTGACGATTACCTGAACATCACCATTGTATGTGTCTATTAAGGCATAGCCTACCAACTTGAGCATGAATTTCGAGCTCCATGGCACGTGCGACGTGTCAAGGGCCGCGACGAGCGGCATCAGCCAGTGCGTGTTTTCCCCGTCTGTGACGGGATAGACCTCCACCGGCTTGAATTGCGGATTCGGCGAGGTCCCAAATCCAAAGTCGTAGACGAAATAAGGATAGAGCAATTCCATCCGTTCATGCACGTCTTTGTAGCGCATTACATGGATAGGTGTGCTCGGGGAGGAGAGCATGAAGTTCGGCTCAAACATCCAGCTAAGCGGGGGTGACACGTCGACGCCTCCCGTTCCGTTGTAAAAGAACTTATCCACTTCTAGGCTTTCTGTCCTTCCGACTGGGTACGCCGACCAGACCTTGTCGAACAGACCCGACGTGTCGCTTTCGCCGTAGTAGATCCGCCGCTGATCGAAGAACTTGCTCTCGTCGATAACATTGCCCGTGTCAGCTTCTAGCATTTTTATTCCGATATTGGCGTGTGTATAGGTGATGTGTTCGCTGAACCAGCGATCTTCCGGGGTGACGTCCACGGGAAGGTTGGGTGTGGTGGTACCCGTCCAGTACATCACATCGCCGAACCTCAGGATGTCATTGTCGACATAGTGAATGTCATTCCTCTGTCCCAGTTCAGGGTTGAGCTTGGAACTGGCTGCCTCTTCGTCCCAGAGCCTGATATTTGTCAGTGTCTCTTTGTTTTGTTCAACCAAAGTGCTTATCATGGAGGGGTTGACCGATGGCGCCTTGACTTCATAATCTACAACATCGATCTGCTCAAGACCGTGGGCGTATCGATTAACCGCTATTTCTTGGGCAATGTACGGGCCCCTCCATTCTATCTTGTTTGTATCGGCAATGCTATTGTTAATCGCCATGGTGGATCCAGCCAGGACAACTACTACTGCGGCCGTAAGCAGCCTCAGATACATGTGTCGCTTTGTTGGATATATCATCACCTTGGCTCTCCGCCTGTCAAACATACCATATGCGATAAAGGCAAAGCCAAGAGCCAGCGTTCCAGCAATTGCATATTTGGTATTGTAGTCTATGATGTTGTTGAAGAACAAATTAAAGCCAATCCAGAAAACAGTTATGCCGATTATGATCTCTATGGTGGAAACATAAGAAAGGAAGCGAGGTTTGGACTCCCGTGAATCCATGACGTACTGCGAGATGATGTTGACCGTACCTGAAACGCCTACGTAAATTAGCAGCCTCAGGCTGACGGCGGCCAGAAGCGGCGGGATGAGAAGTGTCAGGGCCGGAAACATCGGGATCACGTCGTCTTGCGCAATGGAACCATCGATCGGCACGTCGGCAAACGGTATCCTGAAAATACGACCGATATGACCTATTCCCAGATCGTTTCCTTGGGCAAGGTACTCAACGGCCATCCCAAAGGCGAGGTTGCTGAATAGCGGCGCGAAAAGCAAAACCTTCATGAGCTGCCACAGAGCGAAGCTCAATCCGGACATATGGAACTCCGAGTACCGCAGGGCTTTTGCCTGATCGTATTCATTCCTTTTCAGAAAACCAATCATGGTTCTGATGCCATACCACGTAATCGAGTGGCGAGTCACGATATTTGCCCTGACGAAAATAATCGCAGCCAGGATGACGCCGGAGATCGTCAAGTAGTACAAAGGTTTGGTAAAGACATCGCCGAACTCGGCGACATTCATTAAGAGGCTCACGGACTGATTGCCTACTACCGCAAGGATAATTACAGCGAGAGCGGCAAAGACCGAAATGCGCGCTATTTTGCCAATGTCCGCGCGAGGAGCCTTGTCCTCACTGTATCTGTCCCACAATCGCTCAAATAATGGAACTTGGCCCTTTAATGTGTTTATTAGTTTGGAACTCTACTGCAGGGGATTAGCCTGCGTTTAGGCAACAGAATATTCGTTAGAGATCACTTGGGTCTTGCTGAACAAGCCCTGTTTGCGCTTCGCAATAAACGGGAGTACCTTTTGTTCAATCGTGCTCGGGTAGTCGCAGCCCACATCTAGCGAGATCAGTAGGTACATGTTCCGAAATTCCTCTTCAGGATGCGTGATTTGGATTGTCGTTCGGATTAGCTTTTCATAAACCGCAGTCGCGTATCTCTGTTCGCCGACATGAGGCGTGAATTCGCCTCTGGATCTCGCGCGAAATACTGTCTGCAGCGCATACTTTTCAGTCTGCTGCCTGTCAATCAGCGGCACTAGGCCCTTCCGATAGGCCGAAGCATGCAGCTTGCCAGCATAGTCTGCGAGCCCGGCAAATCTTATCGTTTGATGCAGTGCTAGTATCTCTTGACAAAAATTCTCCAGGTACCGAATAACGTCCTCCATTATGTGATTAGCACCAATGCGTACTTCTCCAGCATATTATTCTGCTTTTCTGTGTTGCTTCGCAGCGTCATCAAGAATCGCGTCGCGCGGTCGAAATGACACTGTAGTTAAGACGCTTCGGCTAGGCCCTTACAGATGAGATATACTGCCGCATAGGCAGGGAGCTCGGCAGACTCTTTTGACAAGTTGAACGTCTTGCCCCTCAGTCTGGCTTTGACAGGCGCCTTCACCCTTATGCAGATCTTTCCATCTCCAAGCAGGCACGCGTCGACGAACGGGTCAAACGAATCAAAGTCATTGCACTTTGCTTTTGTCAACCCGCTTTTGCTGTTTAATGTCCCGGGCATTCTGAAGATACGATGGACATCTGTACTGACCTGGGGGTCTATTCTTACACCCATTTGTTTCGCCATCTTTTCCAACGCGAGCTTGAAAGGCAAGTATCCTCCTGCGTTGTCCACAATGTGGCGAAGCCTGATCATCGATGAACTTTCAACCCGCAATTTCTCTCCGATCTTCTTTCTCCAGCCATAGGATATTCCTCCCTTGGGAAACTTTACTGTAAAGAGGTTCTCTGCCTTTCCCTTCCTTACGCCTACGTTGTCAGTCAAGAATCCCACGCCGGATATGTATCCCACCAAGTCAGAGCGAGCTGCAGGATCGAGTGGAACGAATGCGTCATCAGTTACGTGGACATGGAACCCGTTGTTGCCTGAAAAATACAGGCTGATCCCACCTTGGTCCATTCCAAGGTCCTCTGTCAGAAATCCAATGAGCTTCCTGACTTCCTTTTTAGATTCTTCTACACAATTGCTGCAAGGAACGGAAACAATATCTGCTTTCTTGCCACCACAAGAACGACATGCGTATTGCTTGTTATCTTCAGTCGGAGCAGGCAACCCGCAATTCGTGCAGCAAAAATAAGAATGCGAACTGACGCAAGCGAGTTCAAGGTCCTTGCCGTCAATGTCGAATATCAAGTCGGACCCTTGCCATCCCTTTTCCTGCATTGGTTGTGCGGGAAATCGATAATATGCGTTAGAGCAATAGACATCAGAAGGCGCTTCTCTTACAAGCACCGCAGCTAGCTCACCAATACTTCTAAAAGTTAGGTGCCTCACCATGCCTGGTTGGCCGAAATGCGTGTATCCGAACTCACGCTTCTCTATCTTGGCAGGCTCTTCAACGACCTTGGTCGATTTGAAATAATATTCTCGAAAACTGTTCTTCAGCACAGAGAAGCTCTTTTCCTGCGAGCTAGTGACTATCATTTTCCTGTCGCCTTTTCCTTCCGAACTGGACGGGGTTGACAATGCCGGCACATTCCTCGGTGGCAAAGCAGAGGTCTTCGTTTGCCAGTTTCTCGCAGGATGGTACGGAGTATCTTGTCCTGCTTCCCCTCAACCCAGCAAGGTGTTCAACCTGATACCGGGTGATCTTCTCATTAAAGTCCGGGGCATTCTGGAACAAGGCCACAATTTCGTCCGTCGGTCTGCCGATGGCCAGCATGTAGGTTCCTAGCATTACCCTGGCGGAATGAGGTAGGTTTTCGCCCCTGCTCATGATATCAAGGGCATGTTTGATGCATGGAGGATATTCACTTCCGGCTAGGGCGCGATATTGATATCTCGGAGCGAGTTTTGTCCTCAGATCATTCGCCTTGTCCTTGATGACTTCTGGAAGAGTTGAAAGAGTCATCGCTCTGACCTTGTCACATATCAAAACGGATAGCTCATTCCTGACAAGCCTGACTGTTTCGTCCGCGTCCAGGTACACGTACCCCTTCTGAACAAGCCTGTTGATGAGCTTCCATTCCTGTTCATGAAAGTGTGACGACCGGGAGAGATAGTCCGACACGCGCACCTTAAAGAGTCGCGGGTCCTCTGGCGCAAAGTCAATTCTTAGGCTAAAGAGATCATCAAATATTTTGGTCACCAGCGAACGATTTTTGTCATCGCTTTGTTTTCGCAAGTCTTCTGTGAGAAACTTTTCCGCGCGCCTAGCCTCTGCGAGCGCGTATTTTTTCAGAACTGGCTCCAATCCAACAGACTTGACGATAATCAAGGAAACCAGAAACGTCAGAATTTCAACCTCATATCTTTCGAGTGTGTCATAGATGTCACCGGATAATCCGGCCTGCACGCGCTGGACCGCCCTGTCGATAATGTCTTTCATGTCGGGTCTTCCGAGCTCTTCCCAGCCAAAGCCTGACTCCCTCATGTAGTTCCCAGCTTCTCTCAGGAAGGGGTACTTGGCCAGATCTGCGGTGCCCATTTTCATGGACGACAACCGCCTAGACTTTAGATCTCACTGCAATAAAAATACAATCTAAACTTCCCCGGACAAGCTATAAAGCAAGCACCCCACTTAGTCCAGCCAGCCATGACGAAAGTAAGGCTCGGATTTCACGTATCCATCTCCGGAGGGATTTCGAATTCTGTTGACAACGCAAAAGAGATTGGATGCACCGCTTTTCAGATATTCAGCAGAAACCCTCGCGGCTGGACGGCAAAGCCTCTGGATGAGAAAGATGTAGAGCTCTTCAAGGGCAAGCTTGCATCAAGCGGCATAGATTACAACTCGGTAATGGTGCATATGCCATACCTACCGAACCTATCGGGGTCTGATGGAGAAAATTACACGAAATCCATAGATACCCTGGAGGCTGAGATGAGGAGATGCAGCGAGTTGGGGGTACCGTACC
>JBOGQL010000098.1:0-1568 GCA_050748985.1 Nitrososphaera sp.
GACGTCATCAAGACCGCCGACTGGGTCATCGACCTCGGACCGGAAGGCGGCGATGAGGGCGGACGGATCGTCGCGCAAGGCGCGCCCGAAGCCATCGGCAGCGCGCAGAGTGGATCGCATACCGGCAAAGTTCTCTCCGGATTCCTGAGCGAGCGCGGGCGCGCTGCGGCATGACGCGACGCTTGGCGGCTGGAGTGTTACGCTAGCCGCGTTTCCACAGGGAGGATCTACCGATGGCCGCATACCTCGTCGCCGAGCTCGAAGTCACCGACCCCGCGCTATTCGAGGACTACAGGAAACGGGTGCAGGCCACGATCGCCGCTCACGGCGGCCGCTATCTTGCGCGGGGCGGCGCGCTCGAATCCCTGGAGGGCGGCTGGAATCCCAAGCGCATGGTGATCCTCGAATTCCCGAGCCTTGCCCAAGCCAAGACCTGGTACGGCTCGCCGGAGTATCAAGAGTTGCTCAAGCTGCGGCTGCGCTCGAGCAAGGGGAAGGTGGTGCTGATCGAAGGCGTGTAGCGCGCCTGCGTGAAGCCCGACGCCAGCGGTCGTCAGCGCGTGAACAGCTCACGCACCGGCAGATTCCAGCCGGGAACTACGTCTTCCACACTGAGCGACTCTGTCTCGCTGAGAATCCGGACCTCGCTGACCGAGCGATAGAGCGTCACGGATCGCTTCTTGGGATTCACCACGACCACGGCCCGAGTGCCGGCGTCCAGCCAGTCGAACACTTTCTCTTCGACGTCCGCGAAGCTGTCGCTCGGCGAGACGACCTCCACTGCCAGGTCCGGCGCGCCCGGCCAGAAACCTTCCGCGTCCCCGACGGCGGAGACGCGCTCGCGCCGAACGAAGGCGGCATCGGGAGCACGCACATGGTCGGGATTGGACGCAAGCTTGAAGCCGGTCTCAGCCGCATAGACCTCTCCGAGCTTGTGCACTGAAACGTGCTGTCCTAGCGACAACGCAATTCGCTGCGCGATCCTCCCGTGCTGGTGGCCCGCCGGGGCCATCGTCTTCACCTCCCCATGGATGAGTTCCCGGCGCCGTCCGTCGGCGGGCATGCGCAGCAACTCCTCTGCCGTTGTAAGCTTGGTTTCCGTGGTCATGAAGCTTTAACCCCCTACGGTGTCGAGAGGAAGAATACGCCTACGCGAGGCGCTTGGGCAACCAACGTGCTCAGCAAGCTGGTGGCGTTCGACCCGGGCGAGCGGACCCAGATAGTTAATTCGAGGAGCACAACAATGCAGCTAAAAGGAACAGTCGCGATTGTGACCGGCGGCAACGGCGGGTTGGGCCAGCGGATCTGCCATGCCCTTGCTCGGGCTGGCAGCGACGTGGCGGTGGTTTATGTGCAAAGCCAGGACGCCGCCAAGAGCGTCGCCGCCGATTTGCGCCGGACAGGGGTGCGTGCGGAGGCGATGGCATGCGACGTCACCAGTCCGTCGCAGGTGCAACAGCTGGTCTCGCGCGTGGTCGATACCTTCGGCAAGGTGGATCTGCTGGTCAACGACGCGGCGTACAACAAGTGGATCCCGTTCAGCGACCTCGATGCGATGACCTATGAGG
>JBOGQL010000099.1:0-4142 GCA_050748985.1 Nitrososphaera sp.
GTGTACTCTCCGCTCAAAAGCATCAGTGGACCTCCTGATGGAAATGGGGGGTAAGTCCACGATCCGTCAGCGGCGACCGCAACCGGGTCTATTCGGGCGAGGGCGCCTAATGGATTCTTCACCTGAATCAAGACCGACTGCCCTGTCTGCACGTTGGTCACTGTTCCTGATATCGTGATGTCCTCGCCTGCTTCATAGCTATCCTTGTCGGTCTCCACTGTCACAGCACTTGTCTGCGCTTGCGCGGTACCTACCAGCGCAACTGATGCCAATAATATTGCCACTAGTGCATACGCTTTATAGTCCATTATCCCTCATGCACACCTACCACGCCTATATTTCTATTACTATTTATCCTTTTTGTGAATAAACTCTAACGTCTTAGCTCGTTTCAGGCAACCTGATTAAATATCGTTTTATAAATTTCAAAAGAAAATCAAGATTGCAGGCGATATATTGCGAATACTTATATATGCTCTCTCTTATTTCATTAAATTTGACTTTGATGTTTTCTCTCGAGCAGGAGCTATTTTCCAGTTTGGAGGTGCTCGTATACAATGTCTGAAAAGAAGGCAGCCGCCGTCAAAATAACGAACCACATCTACCAGCCTAGGCATCAAATTCTTCCCAAGAGGGAAGCAGAGGAGATCATGAAAAAGTACAACGCAAAACCCAGCCAACTGCCGTACATCATGATAAGCGACAAGGCGATCGAAGATCTCGACGTAAGGCCCGGCGATATCATCAAGATCACGAGGAAGAGCCCGACCGCAGGTGAAAGTGTATATTACCGATATGTCGTAGAGGGTTGAGCAAATCGAAATGATAGAGACTTCTGTCGAAATGTGGCCAATAATTAATGATATTTTGAGAAGGGAAGGAGTCGCAAGGCAGCACCTGAATTCCTACAATGAATTCATGGAGCGCGGATTGCAAAGCATAATTGATGAAGTCGGCGAAATAGAGATTGAAACGGCCGAGTATCCTTACAAGATCAAGCTGGGCAAGATAAAGCTGCAGCAGCCGAGGGTAATGGAGCTTGACGGATCAATAACGCACGTAGCGCCAATGGAAGCGAGGCTGCGCAACCTGACCTACGCTTCGCCCGTGATGCTCGAATGCAGCGTGGTCGAGGACGGCAAGATTCTGGAGTCGCGCTTTATCCACATCGGGGACATGCCGGTGATGGTAAAGTCGAACACGTGCATCCTTCACAACCTGCCTGAATCCAAGCTCATCGAATTCGGCGAGGATCCGAGGGACCCCGGCGGCTACTTCGTTATCAACGGATCCGAGCGGGTAATAGTAGGGCTCGAAGATCTTTCGTACAACAAGATAATAGTTGACGCCGAAGAGACTACGGGGACACTGCTCTACAAGGCCAAGGTCTACTCTTCAATAGTCGGCTACAGGGCAAAGCTCGAACTTGTGATGAGGCCTGATGGGTCCATAGTGACCAAGATCCCCGGCTCCCCGGTGGACATCCCGCTCATCACGCTCATTAGGGCGCTTGGTCTTGAATCGGACAAGGACATCGCCGACGCGGTATCGCTTAACGACACCATCCAGGATGAACTTGAGCCGTCCTTCGAAAAGGCTGGCGAGGTGAGCACGAGCAGGGACGCCATCGTCTACATCAGCAAGAGAATTGCGCCGGGCATGCTCGAAGAGTTCCAGATAAAGCGCGCCGAAACGCTGCTGGACTGGGGGCTTTTGCCGCACATCGGCAAGAACCCTGACAACAGGCATGAAAAGGCGCTGTTCCTTGGCGAAGCTGCCTGCAAGCTCATCGAGCTAAAGCTTGGATGGATCGATTCAGACGACAAGGATCACTACGGCAACAAAGTGATCAAGTTCGCCGGGCAGATGCTGGCCGACCTTTTCAGGACCGCATTCCGAAACCTGATAAGGGACATGAAATACCAGCTGGAGCGCTCGGGTCAAAAGCGCGGCATCAACGCAGTCGCGGCAGCGGTACGGCCTGGCATTGTGTCGGACAAACTCAACAACGCGATTGCAACAGGGAATTGGGGCAGGGGAAGAGTGGGAGTCACCCAGCTGCTCGACAGGACAAACTACATGTCGACTATCAGCCACCTCAGGAGGATACAGTCGCCCCTGAGCAGGAGCCAGCCTAACTTTGAAGCAAGGGATCTCCATGCGACCCACTTTGGAAGGATCTGTCCCGCGGAAACTCCAGAAGGCTCGAACTGTGGATTGGTAAAAAACCTGGCTCTATCCGCGATAATTTCCGTAAACGTGCAGAGCGCAGAAGTGACGGAGAAGCTGTATGAACTTGGAGTGCAGAACGTGGAAGAGGCCGACAACGATCTAAGGGCCTCCGGGACACGGGTATTCGTTGACGGCCGGCTCATCGGCTACATCGAGAAGGGAGAACACCTGGCCGATACGCTCAGGATGATGAGGAGGTCGGGCAAGATCCACCCGCACGTAGGCATCTACCTTTACGCTTCGCAGAACGACAAGGCGACCAGGCGACTCTATATCAGCTGTAACGCCGGCCGTGTGTTGCGCCCACTCGTCGTCATAAAGGACAGCAGGCCGCTGGTATCCGTCGAAGTAATCGAAAAGATCATGAAAAAATTCCTCTCCTGGGGCGACCTTCTGTACATGGGAGTCATAGAAATGGTCGACGCGAACGAGGAGGAAAACTGCTACGTTGCGATAGATCCAAACAAGATCGAGCACAAGCACACTCACGTCGAGATATTTCCTTCCTCAATCCTGGGCGTCGGAGCTTCCATTATTCCGTACCCGGAGCACAACCAGTCGCCAAGAAACACTTACGAAAGCGCGATGGCAAAGCAGAGCCTCGGCTTCTCCACGCCCCTTATGAACGCAAGCACGTATGTCAGACAGCATTTCATGCTCTACCCGCAAAAGCCGGTTGTAAGCACAAAGGCTATAGACCTGCTCGGTCTTGAAGAGAGGCCCACCGGGCAGAACTGCGTCGTCGCTGTGCTTCCGTTTGAAGGATATAACATAGAGGACGCGGTGGTGTTCAACAGATCTTCGGTGGACAGGGGGCTCGGGAGAACTTTCTTTTACAGGATCTACGAGGCAGAAGCCAAGCAGTACCCCGGCGGCATGAAGGACAGTTTCGAATTGCCCCAGGCGGACGCAAACATACGGGGCTACAGGGGAGAAAAGGCCTATCGCTTGCTGGAACATGACGGCGCGATCATGCACGAGGCGGTGGTCAACGGCGGAGACATCCTGATCGGAAGGACCTCTCCACCCAGGTTTATGGAGGAATACAAGGAATTCGAGGTCAAGGGACCGTACAGGAGGGACACCTCTGTGGGGGTAAGGCCGTCCGAAAACGGTGTGGTTGATTCGGTCATTGTGACTCAGTCAGTCGAGGGAGGCAAGATGTACAAGATTAGAGTCCGGGACATGCGCATTCCGGAGATAGGCGACAAGTTTGCTTCAAGGCATGGCCAGAAAGGCGTCGTGGGGATGCTCGTCAACCAGGAGGACCTGCCTTACACGGAGGAGGGCATCGTGCCGGACATCATGATAAACCCGCACGCATTCCCCTCAAGAATGACCGTCGGCCAGTTCATGGAATCTCTTGGCGGCAAGGCCGCCTGCCTTCGCGGGAGAATCGTTGACGGCTCTGCTTTTCTCGGAGAGAAACTTGACATCATCAAGGGGGCTATGGAACAGTACGGCTTCAAGCACACCGGCAAGGAAGTGATGTATGACGGCAGGACGGGCAGAAAGTTCCCGGGCGACGTGTACGTCGGGGTGGTTTATTACCAGAAGCTCCACCACATGGTCGCGGACAAGATTCACAGCAGGGCCAGGGGGCAGGTGCAGATGCTCACAAAGCAGCCCACCGAGGGCAGGGCGCGAGGAGGCGGTCTCAGGTTCGGAGAGATGGAGCGTGACTGCCTCATAGCATATGGCGCTTCGATGATGCTAAAGGACAGGCTCTTGGAGGAATCCGACAAGGCCGAAGTGTATGTCTGCGAGAAGTGCGGCCTCTTGGCGTACTTTGACGCCAAGCAGCGCAGGTATGTCTGCCGGGTTGACGGCGACAAGGCAAAGATCTCTTCAGTAGTAATCGCGTACGCTTTCAAGCTACTTCTTCAGGAGATGATGAGCCTCAACGTGGC
>JBOGQL010000100.1:0-7606 GCA_050748985.1 Nitrososphaera sp.
GATCGGACATAAGTGACGTGTTGGAAGGCGCTCTTGAAGGTCGCCGTCTTGGGCTCAGCGACTGTATCAGGCTTATGAAATCAGGAGACGTTTACTCGCTGGGTCTGGTAGCGAATGCCTTGAGGGAGCGCAAGTTTGGCAACACTATTACTTTTATCAACAACATTATCCTGAATTACACCAACATTTGCATAACCTATTGCAAATTCTGCGCGTTCTACCGGCCGCCCGGCCACGAAGAAACATACACCGTCCCTGTCGACGAGATCGTCAGGCGCGTTGCCACTTCCCGGGAAATGTTCGGCATAACCCAAGTGCTGATGCAGGGCGGCCACAACCCCAACCTTGGCATAGAATATTATGAAGACGCATTCAGGGCGATAAAGAACAGGTGCCCTGAGGTCGGGATAAATGGCCTGTCGCCGTCGGAGGTCGACATGATCGCCAGGGTAGAGCACAGCAGCACAAGGGAGGTGCTGGCGAGGCTAAAGGGCGCTGGCATGGACACGTTCGCCGGAGGAGGCGCGGAGATCCTCGAAGACCGGGTCAAGGAACAGATCAGCCCGCTCAAGATAAAGAGCGGCGAATGGCTCCGAATAATGGAGGAGGCTCACGAACTCGGCCTGAAATCCGTCGCAACAATGATGTACGGCAGCGTCGAGAGTGATGAAGAGCGGGCGAGCCATATCATGAAGATTGCCGAGTTGCAGGAAAAGACGGGAGGCTTTATGGTCTTTATCCCGTGGAGCTTTGAGCCAAACAGGACCGAGATGCAGGCCGAAGGCATCATAAAATACCCTTCAGGCGGCCTCCAACTCTTGAAAATGATCGCAATTTCCAGGATCATGTTCTATGGGCTGATTGACCACCTCCAGTCGTCATGGCTCACTAACGGAATCGGCATGGCCCAGCTCGCACTGAACTATGGAGCAGATGATTTTGGCGGCACGCTCATAGGTGAAGAGGTGGTGAGCGCGACCGGCGCAAGGTCAACCGAGCTGACGGCTGACAAAATAATCGCGGCAGTAAAGCAGGCCGGGTTCGGCGCGGCCGAGCGGGACAATTCTTACAGAATCATGAAGTACCACTAAAGTACTCGCGCCACCTCTTGTCCACGAGCGCCTTGGTTTCTTCGTCCACGACAGCTAGCTGCTGGATTTCGCGCATGTAGCCTTCCTCACGCGTCTTTGTCGTGGCGTCTATCCCGAGCTTTGATCCAAGGTTGACAAGAGGAGAGGCGGGATCCAGAGTGTCGGTAGGCGCGTTGTTAACGATGATCGTGTCGCGAGCCGGGTCAGCCCGGGTGGTGACTGCCCAGATCACTTCGTTCATGTCCTGCACGTTGATGTCGCTGTCGACCACTATGAACATCTTTGTCAGCGACAGCTGACCCATCCCCCAGAGGCCCATCATCACTTTCTTCGCCTGCCCCGGATATTGCTTCTTTATTGATATTATCGCAAGCCCCTGGAACCAGCCGGCGGCCGGCATCGCAAAGTCGGCCACCTCCGGATGGAACATCTGTATCAGAGGAAGAAATGAACGCTCGATTACCTTGCCGATGTAAGAGTCCTCCAGTATCGGTTTTCCCACGACAGTAGTAAGGTAAATGGGCTGGCTTCTTCTCATCATGCCGGTCAGCGTGAATGTAGGGAAGGGCTCAGCGGGCGTGTAATATCCGGTGTGGTCGCCAAACGGCCCTTCTGTCCTGATGTCGTCAGGATCGACATATCCCTCGAGGACAATTTCAGCATTCGCCGGCACTTCCAGGTCGACTGTCCTGCACTTGAGCAGTTTCACTCCTTTCTTCTTGGCAATGCCGGAGAACAGGAACTTGTCCATGCCTTCAGGGACGGGGGCAACCGCGCTAAACACCGTTGCTGGATCCGCGCCAATTATTACAGCGACTTCGATTTTCTTGCCTTGCTCCCTGAGCATCTTGTAGTGCTGCGCTCCGCGCTTGTGGATCTGCCAGTGCATTATCGCGTGGCGGTCGTCAAGAATCTGGATCCTGTAGACTCCAAAGTTGCGGATCTCTGTCTCCGGGTGCTTTGTGACAGTAAGACCAAACGTTATGAACCTCCCAGCGTCGCCCGGAAATGACTTCAAGACAGGGAGGGAATTCAGTGACGCCGTATCAGTTTCTATTACCTCGCTGACAGGTCCGCTGTCAACATGTTTGGGGCCGTACTCGCCGATCTCTGACAGCTTCGGCAGCATCTTGAGCTTGCCAAGCATCCCTGCTGGCATCTTCATTTTGGTAAGCTCGACAATCCGCTTTCCGATGTCTTCAAAGTCCTGGGTTTCAAGGGCGATTTCCAGCCTTTTCATGCTTCCAAACGCATTGCCGAGGACCTGCATCTCGGAGCCCTCGACATTTTCGAAAAGAACTGCGGGGGAGTTGCCTGAGTACATGAGCCGGCGCATTACTTCTGCAATTTCGAGATCGGGGCTGACCTTTGCGGAGACCCGCTTGAGCTGTCCGGCGTTTTCGAGGGCTTCTAAATATTCACCGAGACTTTCAAGAGGCATCTGCCAGCACAGCTATCAGGAGGACGCTACATAAGTATTGCCAAATTTCCGGTTGCAATGCGAAAATTATCTTAGGCTGCTTGATTCTTGAGGAAGGTGTCCATGTTCTTGCGCACCAGCGGTATTACCCTCTTCATAATGATGTTGTGTACGTTTCCTTTCCCCACGTCGAAAGACAGAAGCAGGACGTACGAGAGCCGGCTGTTCTCGTCTGCGATGGGAATAGTTGCCCTGATTATCTTGGCGTAGTGCGACATCGCATAGTTGACCCTGCCAAGAAGGTATTCCCATCGAAGGCGTGTATACTGGCGGGTAGCCGCGGTGATCGCGTACTGCGCCCTTTCTTCCGGAGTTAGTATGGGCTTGAGCCCTTTGCGGTCCGCACTCGCAACCAGATGACCGTCGTGGTCTGCGATGCCGGCAAACCTGATCGAAGGATCAAGAGTTACTATCTTTTCGCAAAATTCTTGGAAGAACGATTTCATTCAGTATCTTTCGATTAGCTGGGTATATTTGACTTTCCTTCTAGCCTTAAGCAAATGCTTATATGAGTTACGCAGAGCACTGAGTTTCACTTTGTCTGCTCAGGAAGTCGTAACGTTGGAGGACCGGAGAAATTCGCTTCTGAACAGGCGCGAGGTCAAGGCGCTCTTCAGAGGAGCGGCCGGCAAGATCAAGAGGAGCGAGGCTGTAGAAAAAATAGCAGGTCAACTTTCCGTTGACAAGAAGCAGATTATACCAATAAATCTGATCTGCAAGACCGGCATGACTGATGTTCATGCGGTATTCTATGTATATGACGACGAAAAAGAAGCAGCAAAGCAGCTTCCCCGCTTTAGAATGCTGAGAACCCTCCCGAAGGAAGAAAGGAAGAAGATACTTGACGAGGAGAAGGCTGCAAAGCTCAAGGCAAAGCAGGAAACTGCGGCGTCAAAGGGCGGCGCAGCTGCAGCTCCCGGAGGCAAGAAGAAATAACCATGGCTGACAAAAAGGCTGCAAAGGGCGAAGTCGCGGTTTACAAATTCTACAAGATCCAGGGTGACAAAGTGACCAGGGACAAGCGCGACTGCCCTAGGTGCGGCAAGGGTACATTCATGGCGGAGCATAAAGACAGGCTTACCTGCGGCAAGTGCGGCTTCACGGAATTCACCCACAAGGAACAGGCCAAGAAGGGCAAGAAGCAAGCCTAGCCTGCTGAATGCCTGATCTCCGTTTTTAGCGCGCGGGCGACCGAAGGAATCATCACCGGGAGGAACGATTCGATATAGCGCCTGCTTTTCGCCAGCTTGACCAGATTGGCATTGCTTTCTGAAGCTTGTACGTAGCCTTGCAGGAACTCCCCAGCGATTCTGCGTGCGATGGCGCTGCTGCGAGTGCCCTTTAGCCCCCAGCTCATGAATTGCGCAAGATCCCAGACCTGATCGCTCGGACTGAAAATGAACTGGTCCAAATCTGTAAAGCAAAGACCGCGCTCCGCGACGATGATGTTCTTTGGCTTTATGTTGCCTAGGCTTGCGCCCAAGTTGTGGATCTTGGCAATCTGAGCACCCGCCTGTCGAAGCCACCGCAGCTCATTTCTTCCTTTAGTGAATCCCGATATCACATCGGCAAGCGTCTTTCCTTCAACAAAACGGGTCACAATCAATTTTCGGTCAAGAACCACCGCCTCGATTTCTGGAGTGTAGACGCCAAGGCTCCTGAGAAACCTGATGGCTTTGTATTCTGTTCCGAGCCTTAAAAGTGGGGCTATCTTGAATCGCTTAACAGGCGCAGTCCAAAGGCTCAGCGCGGCCCACTTTACCGATTTGCTCTTCGCCAGTTCTTTAGCCACTATCTTGAATTCGCCGGAAGCGTGCCGCACGACATAGAGCAGCGTCCTGCTGCTGACGTTTCCGAGTCGGCGCTTATGTGAAACCGAATAATTTTCTATGCCCTTGGACCCTGCCAGCTCATCGATCCAGTCTCTGCTGTCGGTTATTAGCCTCCCTTCAGCAAGTCGCCAATACGCTCTCTTGGGATTGCGCATGAAGTCAGGGAGCTCGATCTTCTGGCCGGCATGCCTCCTGATCTTCGATTCAGCCTCCCTTATTGCAAGGTGCATGATCCTTCTGCCCGCATAAGTCTGCACAAGGTAAGAGCCAAATTCCTGAAGGCCCCTTACCAATTTCAGCCGGATCTTGCCTTTCTCAACTAGGATGCGCTTGTCAGAAATCTGCAACAGATCGTTCGAGCGTGAAAACAGCTGCCGATCCTCCGAAACGATATCGTAAAGTGCCTTGCGGTAGCCCGTGAGGGCATGGTTGAGATTGCACCTAGAGTTTTCGCTGCCAGCGTAGGTCTTGTAGTAGCTGTACATTGCACTGGGATAGAGATCCATCCTCCTTGCTACCTTGGAAAAGAGAACATATTCCAGCGGAAAAAGCAGCTCTGACGAAAGCGTTCCTGCGGCATCCACGATGTTCCGCAGCTCCTCGAGAATAACGCGGCGCTTGTAGGCTCGTTCTATTGATTCGAGCAGCTCTGCATTCAATATTGGCTCGTATACATGCAGCAGTCGACCCACTGCGAACTCGCCCAGGGATGCGGATAAGGCATCGCCTTCAAGTGCCTTGCGGCTGACAAGGAGAGCAGAGATGTCGATGCCACCTTCGCGCATGTAGGAGTACTTTATTGCGTGCGGGTATTGCTCCAGAACGACAAGGACGTCGATGTCGCTGTCTGGCCTGGCATATCCGGCCACCCTGGAGCCATAGATGCATGCGGCAGCTACCCTGCGTCCTTTTGCAATCTTGTCCAGGCACCTTCTTATGGCTTCAAGCTCATTACCCGAAACGCTAGACATAGCCTGTGAATCTTTTCTTTCTCAGCTTGATGCTCTCAAATTCGGATATCTTGTCCCTTACTGCCTGATCCACCTGGAGCCGGGCCATGGCCTCTATCGGAATCTTGATGACGTTCGCGTCTATTGGAACCCTGGTTGTGGAAAGGCCCTTGTTCATCCAGAGCTTGATCGCCTTGTCCTCCAGCTTCAAGTCTCTAAAGCCTTCCGGAAAGCGCGTGGTGATGTGCTTTATCAGCATCGGATCTGATCTAAACACTGCGCGCTCTTCCAGGAGCCTGCTGCCATCCGCATACGTTCCTTCAAAAAGCGTCCCGGAGACTTCATCCGAGATCACTTTCATCTTCACTATCCTGCTCACCAGCTCTAGGTAATGCATAAACTCGTGAGCAAGGATCGCGTGCACGGTGCCTTTCAGTCCGTACGCGATCAGCGGGGCTGCTATCTGGACGACGACGCGCAAAAGCCGGTCCTCTCCGACCACGGGAATAGTTCTCGCAAAGAATATCCCCATGTGGGTGAACTCTACGGCCGACGTGGAAACTACCATACTAGGCTCGACATAGTAATAGGGATACTTTAGCCCCGACGCGTCTTCGACCCGCTTGATGCCTTCGATGACCAGCGGGAACCTCTTGACTATCAGGTTATAGACCCGCTGAGGGATCTCTCCTGCCATATTCGAACTGTGAACCTTGTAAAGAGGGTCAAAGCTGCTCATCGATAGCTGAGCACATTTTGCTCCGGTCAGACAAAAATGTTACTGAAGGCTAACGTCAAGGATGTCAAATGTCACGCACTCGCACTTGCTTTTCAGGAGCTCTGAAATGCTAGGCTTCATGTATTCCTCGCCGCCGACAAATTGTTTAATCATTAACCCGCCGTCCGCGTTTATCGTCAGAAAAAAACTGCCTGCGCCGGTCTGTCTGACGCTAGCGGAATAGATCTTTTTGGTCGCGAGCTTTGTTCGATTCTGGAAACTGACTTCAGTGCCTGCCAAAGACTTGAGCTTGGTCAGATCTTCCGTCGCTAGATTCCTTTCGCATTTTACGTGGATTCTCGTCTTAACTGTAAACCTCATCTGAGTTTCGGGTATGTCGGCTCCAGCTAATAGCAAAGCACGGATGGGACCTTCTCTTATGCTGATCTTTCCGAGCTTTCTTTTCCAGGGATCAGAGATCCGTGCATAGAAGGGCCGGCCGGTTCCGAGGACAAGGCTACTCTGATCCTCGCTGCCGATCCACGAGAACTTAGGCACCCGGCCGTGCGTTCTGGACATCAGCTCTTTTGCTATTACGCCCTCGACGCTCTGGTAGCCTGACAGGCCGGATTCCTTGCAGGAAGCGCACCCTTTGCCCTCGCAGGAAGGACACCTCCCCTGCTTTTGTGGAAATCCCGGTGCCTTCTTGGTGTATCGGCCGGCAAACGACAGGGCCCTCGACTTTGTCATCATATCCACATTGTTTTCTTTGTCAACAACAAGGCTTATCGTCAGGTCCGGCCTGAAATACTCCACCTTTTTCTTTGTGGACCTAGCGATAATGATCCCAAGCTCTCTGGTCAGCTGGTTCTTGATGCTTTCTCTGCCGCGGATCTTGAGCCTGGCCCTCATCGCATCCTCTCTCTCGTAAATCTGCGTGGGCAGCATCGCTCCTATGAGAAAAGTATGGAACTCGTATTCGCGTACAGCATCTAGCATTCGTCCGGCTGTAGAATCGAGGTTATCCATCAGCCCTCTGCAAATGCAACAAGGCCCGTTTTGTTTTATGCGCGACTTTGTTCCGTGCCGCTCATAGCAGCTCTTGCAGAGATTGTACCGCTCTAGCTGGCTAGCCAGAATGTTCCGGGCATCAGCCAATACCGAGCCTCCCCAAGAACCCTCCCCTACCCCTGTTGCGCTTCATCAATTCTTTGGAGTCATTGTAATGCTTTATCATTGCCTTGATCTCGCCCTCCGGCAGACCGCTTCCTCGGGAAATGCGCTTCCGCCTTGATTCGTTCACGATGTCGGGTTCCTTCTTCTCTTCCTTTGTCATTGATTGGATAATGAATCGCCACCTCTCCATTCTGACCCGCATTGCGTCGACCTGATCCTCCTTTACCAGCCCCGACAGCCCGGGGAGATTGTCCAGAACATTCTTTAACCCTAATTTGCTAGCGGAATCCAGCTGGGCATAAAAGTCTTCGATGCTGAAAGTGCCCTTCATTATTCTCTTGGCCTGGTTTTCGTCAGTC
>JBOGQL010000101.1:0-1885 GCA_050748985.1 Nitrososphaera sp.
TGATGGCCCTGCGCGAGCAGCGGGAGGATCACCTTGGCGCTCGCGTAGTAGGCATCGGCCACCAGGATCACGCGCGCAGAGAGGTCTCGGGCGACGCCGAGGAACAACTCCACCAGGCGGTCCAGGAGCGTGCGCCGCAGCTCGCGGGTGCGGTCGATGACCCCCTCGTGGATGCGGGCGGTCAGGGGAATGGAGGTCACGAGCCCCCCGGCGCTGCGCACCAGCAGGGCCAGGGCCTGGAAGGAGTGGCCGTCGATGAACTCGGGCTTGGAGTTGTTCGTGGACTCCTGATGGAGCTTTTTCACCGCGGGCATCCTCTGGCCCTCCTTCGGGACCTTCAGGCCATCGGCCAGGCAGACCAGCGCATCGCCCACCTGCACCGGCGTGAACCGAGCCTGGCAGAAGCGAACCCAGAGGGTCGTGAGGAGGCCGAGCTGGAGCGCTTCGCTGTGGAGTACGTGCAGCAGCCGCAGGTAGCGGTCCGGCCGCAGTGCCAGCGCCCGCACGATGCTGGTGACGCCCGCGAGATCGGCCCGCGCGCACAGTCCCATCAGGACGATCCGCATCCACTCGAAGGTGGCGCGCCGGGTGCAGGCGGGTCGTAGCGCCTCGACGCCGGCGTTCCACGCCATCCACAGCTCCACGGACTCTCCCGGAGGCGCAGGCTGGGGGGCGTGGTGGTATACCGATAGCAGTATAATGCTATCGGTCTCCTTTGTCTATACTGTCGCCCGATGAGTCGCCGCGTTCAGGCTCTGGAGCGGGCGATCGAGCGCGTCCAGCGCGAGCTCTGCGCGCTCGGGGACCTACGCCCCGGCAGCCTCTCCGAGCAGTACAACGTCTGCGGGGTGGAGGGCTGCCGCTGCAAGGCCTCGCCTCCGCAAAAGCACGGCCCCTATTACCAGCTCAGCTTCACTCGCAAGGGCAAGGCCACCTCGCGCTTCGTGCGGCGCGAGGACCTGGCGGCGGTCAAGGGCCAGCTCAAGCACTACGCCCGGCTGCGAAAGCTGGTCGACCAGTGGATCGACCTCGGGATCGAGCTCTCGACGCTCCGCCTGGAAGAGAAACGCAAGGGGGCCGGAGAATAGGATCCGGCCACGCCCGAGAACTCGCTACTGTCCAGGAAGGATGACTTCTCGCGATATCTCCGGCTTGCGAGCAAGGGAGAGATCGTGGTCACGCGCCACGGGCGCCCTGCCGGTGTGCTCATTGGATTCGAGGACGAGGAGGCCTGGCTCGATTACCGGCTCGAGAACGATCAGGGGTTCTTGGACCGAATCGCGGAAGCGCGCGCTGCCCTTCGGGCGGGTCGCGGCGTGCAGATCGAAGATCTGAGCACCTGATCGGGGAGCCCAACGGATACGGCAGTCAGCTGCCGGCCGGCCCGTGAACCTACCGGAAGCGACCGACGGCCGCCCGCCGGTGTCGCCTACCGATGCGGGCGGCCGGCGGCTGGCGAGCCTCGCAAGCCTCGGGACGGCAGGTCAGCTCCAATGCCTTGCTGGGCGGCGCCCCTTGAGACGTAGATACAGCGTAGTTATACTGGATCGGTGAGAGACCTCTGGTTCGCGTGGGACGACGACAAGAACCGGGCGAACCAGCGGCAGCACGGCATGTCGTTCGAGGAAGCGCAGACAGTCTTCTACGACGACCGCGCCCTGTTGATCGAGGACCCCGACGACACCCACTTGGAGCACAGGTTCGTCCTCTTGGGCCTGAGCGATGCGCTGAGAACGCTCCTCGTGTGCCATTGCTACCGCGAGGACGAGTCCGTGATCCGAATAATCTCCGCACGCAAGGCGCACCTCCCGACTACGAACGAAGGTGGAGACGATGAGAAAGCGTTACGACTTCTCGAAGGCGAGACTCAACCCCTATGCGAAGC
>JBOGQL010000102.1:0-1709 GCA_050748985.1 Nitrososphaera sp.
TCGCCCTGAACCCCTCGGCCGTCGAGCTGATGGACGCCACGTTGCTGCGGCTCGCAGCGGAGGGGGCGGGGGCAGGGACCCTTCCCCAGAGTCTCGAGTGTCTTCTCCTCGTCGAATTCGAGCGCGCAACCGCCGCCGCCGCCCGCGGCGTCGTGGGTGACGCGGTGCGGTGGCTCAAGGCGCACACGGCGCACGTCGAGACCGCCGTAGATCGCCCCGGACTCGACCGGCTGTGGCACCTGCGGCGACTCGCCAGCCCCGCCCTCGCCCGGCTCCCCGCGACCCGGCGGTCCCTCCAGGTGATCGAGGACGGCTGCGTGCCGCTGGCGCAGCTGGCCGAGTACGTGGCGGGGGTGCGGGGAGCGGCGGCGCACCGCGGCGTCCCCGTCGTGATCTTCGGCCACGCCGGTGACGGCCACGTCCACGTGAACGCGCTGCCCGACCTGACCCGGCCCGGTTGGGACGGCGCGCTCGCGGGGCTGTTCGACGACCAGGTGGCGCTGCTCGAGCGCCTGGGGGGAAGCCCGAGCGGCGAGCACGGCGATGGCCGGCTGCGCGCCGGGCTGCTCGAGCGGTTTTTCGGGCCCGACGTCGTGACGCTGTTCCGCGAGGTCAAGCGCGGCTACGACCCCCGCGGGATCTTCAATCCCGGTGTTATACTTCCCGCGGCCGATTGGGCGCCCCTCGCCGATCTGAAGGTCGGCGCCAGGGCCGCGACGATTCCCGACGACATCGCCGCCCGCCTCCGCGAGATCGAGCAGACCGGCGGGTGGGCCGTCCCCAAGACCGAGCTCGCCCGCTGATGGAGATCCTCCGCGCCCCCCGCGTCACGCTGCTCGCGCGCCCCGAGTTCCTCGAGCCCGAGCACCTGCGCGTCAACTGGCAGGGCGAGGCCTCGGCCGGGGAGCGGCTCGCCGAGTACGCGGGCCGCGTGTGCTACATGAGCCAGCACAACCCCGCCAACCGCTCGACGGCCACCTATATCGACAACATCAAGAAACAGGGGCACGGCTCGGTGCTCGAGCACCCCGTGTACGTGCTGCTCATCGAGGGGATCTCCCGCTCCTGCTCGCACGAGCTGGTGCGCCACCGCGCGGGGTTCGGCTACTCGCAGCTGTCGCAGCGCTACGTGGACGAGTCGCACGCCGCCTTCGTCGTGCCGCCCGCGCTGCTCGACCAGCCGGAGCTCGAAGCGGTCTGGGAGCGGCAGGTGACCGACGCGCAGGAGGCCTACGTGCGCGCGGTCGAGGCCCTGATGGAGCGCTACGCCTGGATCACCGACAAGGTGCACCGCCGCAAGATCGCGCGCGAGGCGGCGCGCAGCGTGCTGCCCAACGCCACCGAGGTCAAGATCGTCGTCTCCGCCAACGCGCGGGCGTGGCGCACGATGCTGGAGCTGCGCACCTCGGAGGGCGCGGAGCTCGAGATCCGACGCCTGGCGATCGCGTGCCTGCGCGTCCTCCAGCGCGAGGCGGGGTCGCTCTTCTCCGATTTCGAGATCTACGCCGCCGACGACCGGCACGAGGCCGCGCGCATCGCCTACCACAAGGTCTGACCCCGCGAAAAAAAAGCGCTCGTCCCTATTGCGCATCGCGCCGGCATTTCTTATTCTGGTATCGGACAACGCGTTGCGGGTTGTCGCGGACCGCCCGACCAAGCGGCCTTTTTTGTAGGAGGAATCCCGAGACCACATGCGCCTAGGTCTCGCG
>JBOGQL010000103.1:0-2199 GCA_050748985.1 Nitrososphaera sp.
GAACTACTCCCTGACAAGAGCATTGCATTTGCCACTATGCTAAAATTTCCGGAATCAGATCATGCCCCAGTAATAGCTCGCTTTGATGTGCCCGACTCGTGGATAACATGATTTCAATACTTAGGCTTAACAGTGTATCAGTGTATCAACTTAATTGAACAACGTTTGAATTATCCCTTCTAAGTAATTTGGGCATGTCCACGCAACACGATTTTTTGTTCATTGCCTTAAGGTACGTCGTGCTGAACATCCTATTCGCGGATTCATCCTATTCGCGGATTCGAAAATCGCCGTCACAAGCTCTTCTGGCCTTTTCCAGCATCCCTATTTGGGGCGTTTGAGCATCTAATCCGTGCTTTCCCCGCACCCTTGTTCACACCGATAATCGTCCTCAAGTCGCAACAAGTCAGTCGAACTTTTTCAGAATGTTGTAGTACGGGGATGCCTTATGCCTGTCGACGCATTTTCCGCAGATCGATTTCTCGCCGTACTTCGTGTGACAAACGCAATCGCAGAAGCTATGCATAGCGGACAAACATCGGAAAGGAAGCACAAAAGTTATTTAAACTTACGATTGCAGCACATCGAACTTTTATATCGAGACCTGCGATCATACGAAACAGGATGGACTCTCGGCTCAAGCAAATGGAAAGAAAGCAGAAGCTCTATTCGCTGTTAAAGGCTCAGCATGAGGCGGAAGTGAAGGAACTCATGCACTACATGTCGCTATTGACGACAGTGGAGAACAACCTTGTTCAAAGTTACCTTCACACGCTTCTTACGGACGGTCTTCGGCATATAGAATTCATTGCAAGGATTATGGCGGGAATAGAAGGAGCCACCGGCAGCGCAAGCCTTACGAAAAAAGGAATTGCGGAATCAATCGAAGACGAACGAGAGTCGCGCGACATACTTCTAAGATGCGCCGAGCTCGCAGTAGATGATACAGAGACAGCCGCTCTGCTAAAGAGCATCAGCGTTGACGAGGAACATCATATGAAAATATTGGAGCACCTGTCCGAACTCATAGAATCTTACAAATAGCAAACCTATGCATGAACTCTAATAGCCTTCGCCAGTAGGAACAATCTTTCGACTGCCTGGCTGATACAGATCAATGCGAGGTGCGGAGGGCTTCAAGTACTTCTTGACTGTGACCTGCGGGTTTAACTCTCCTAAATATCCTGACAATCTTGCCCGACTTGTCTACTAGAAAGGTCGACCTGTTCACTCCCATGTATTCCCTGCCCATAAAGCTCTTGAGGCCGTAAACTCCGTACGATTTGGATGTTCGCTTGTCGTTGTCCGCGACAAGGGGATAGGGGATCCCCATCTTGGCCCGGAACTTCTTGTGAGACTCTTCGTCGTCAGGGCTGATGCCCACCACCTCAATGCCAGCGTCCTTGAATTTCTTGTAGTCGCGCGTAAATTCGGTTGCCTCTGAGGTGCAACCCGGAGTGAAATCTTTTGGGTAAAAGTAAACAACAACATCCATCTTGCCACGATGATCAGACAGTTTGGCACTCCTGCCGTCGCTGTACATCATTGTGAAGTCTGGTGCATATGTCCCTTCGCTGATCTCCAGCTCCTTCTCTCCCATGACAGATGCCGGCTTGACGGGGAATAAAAAACTTATCCGAAGACAAACGTGTAGAACACGAAGTTGTCCGACCTAGGTATGACCTCTATTTCGTGAGTCTCAGGCTTGTCAGTCCTCACCAGATTATGCATGAATGGCCATTCGATATCGACGTGGCTCATGTTTCCTTCAAGCCTTGCATCTTTTCCGAGGTGATTTTCAGTAAGGTAGCTGCCATCCAGCTTGATCTCTGCTCTTGCTGGCTTGCCGTCAGTAGTACCCAGAATGCAATGCACTCTTTTTGCAGAGCTGTACTTCATAATTACGGCCGGGTTGTGCTCTTTGCCGCCAGATGAAAAGTGCACTCCTTCGCGCTGCCATATCCATTTGCCGCGCAGATAGACTAGATTCACGTCATGCGAACCCATGTCCATCACAACATTCGCAGCATCCGGCTTGAGCGTCTGGTTGTTGCCAAAGCGCCTCATGCGAGAATAGCCAACGCAGATCTCTGGAGCAATGCCCGGGAAGTGCATACCATAGGTGTCGTATATCGTGTCCTTAGGATCTTCAATATCCCGCTCTTCAGATGGCTTTTGCCCGGCTTCCTGTAGAAGCTC
>JBOGQL010000104.1:0-3139 GCA_050748985.1 Nitrososphaera sp.
AAGCCCGTAGAAGCCCTCCCTATAGCTACCGGCGAAGCAGCAGGTGCCGAAATAAAGCGAGCGGATTCCTACATGGAGGCAGTTGACGATGTACTTAGCGCCGAAATCCTGGACATCGGCCGCAGCAGCAAGACCGTCGAGCTCGACAGACAGATTGCAGTCCTTGAACATGACCTGGATGAGCAGGATAAGGCGAAGCAGGCCGTCATGCACAAGTCTGCCTCAATACGCAAGCTGGCCGGCGGGTTGATGGCACTTTCCTCTCAGGATAAAGTCGAGGAAAAGTTGGATGAGCTGCTGGCCGCAAACTCGGCGGCGATGGTCAACGAGAAGGGAATAAAGTATGTCAAAGTGGCTGGCGAGCAGGTAAAGATGCAGCAAAACCTTGCCAAGGTCAGCTCAATGCTATTTGCGCGAGCCAAAGAAATGGAGCGGGGAGGCGCGTCGATAGATGAAGCCCGTGCCAAGATCGTTGCGCAGATTGAAAAGCTACGCGGCCAGACCGCAGCGATCCACAAAAAGGTGGTCGTAAAAGAGCAGACGTCAAAGGAATGGTACGAGCGTTACCGTTGGTTTGTCACTACCGATGGCCTGCTGGCCATCGGAGGCCGCGACGCTTCTTCCAACTCTGCGCTCATACGCAAGCACCTGACGGAGCAGGACATCGTGTTCCATGCAGAAGTTCATGGCTCTCCTTTTTTCATCGTGAAAAATGCCGCTAGCGCCGCTCAGGAAGGAAAAGCGGATGCAAGCCTGAATCACGTAGCGCAGGCCACGGTTGCATTTAGCAGGGCGTGGAAAGACGGCCTCTCGAGCGCCGACGCGTACTGGGTGCTGCCAGAGCAGGTGAAGAAGGGCGCGCCTACGGGACAGTTCCTGCCAAAGGGTTCGTTTGTCATAGAGGGCAAGCGCAGCTACCTCAAGGGAGTGGAGATAAGGCTGGCGATAGGAATCGCGCAGGCCAATGGAGGGGTAACTCTTGTCTGCGGCCCCGAGGATGCAATAAAGAAGCAGTCGCTTTTCTATTCCGTTCTCTTGCAGGGGGGGATGGATCCAATGACTGTGGCAAAGAAGGTCAAGTCGGAATTGGTCAAGGCTGCAGGAGACAGTGATGTGGCAGAATCGGCAAAGCGGATCAGCCTAGACGACTTTGTGCGGGCGCTTCCTACGGGACAGACAAGGGTGTCGTTTACTGCCAAGGGTGAGCAAAATCAGCCATTAGGTGCGTACTCTGGAACCAGATAGTTTCACAGATCTAACATTTGCGAGGATTGGAGTTCATATGATTGGAACCTTGCTGTCGGTGTTTACTATATAGTCATTTTTGACTGAATATCGTAAGTTATATAAATACCACACGCTAATTAATGCCTGTGAATATACAGTCCGTTCGTTTCGGGAATGAGGCCAGAATCATAGATGTGGCCAGACGAGGATCTACCATATCAGGCATAGCAAGGGAAACAGGCATTCCATTCCCAACAGTTCGAAGGGTCGTATATGCATTTCAGAATATTGGAGTTATAAAGGCTGAAAAGAGGGGCAAAAAGGTATTCGTTAGAGTTACCAGCCAAGATCATCCTGTAGTTGATTCCATGGTCAGAGCTGCGAGATGGATTAACACTGTGATATGGGAACCAGATACATTTGTAGCACGCACATTTGAAAAAAATAATATTGACTATGCCTTTGTTGGCACAAGCAAGATCAAATACACCAGGAAGGAATCACGAAACATGGTTCAAATCGCTGTCCAGAAGGACCATTATGAAAAGGCAAAGCAAATAATCAAAGAAGCATTCGATGGAATTGGTATCAGAACTACCGAGGATCCCTGTAAAACCATCGGTAACGCCATGTCTGTTATCTATGTCAAATGTTTTCCCGTAGATGCTGAGATAGGGTACAAACAGTATGTTGCAGAGATAGCAGATTCGAACGAAACTATCAGGATAAAAGTTGCAGATAAGGACACCGAAAAGAAGGCATTACGACATGCAGCTGCAAAAGACAGAACGTTCATTCCATTATCTGCTGTCACGCCATGAAAGGCATTTTACGTGTTTAATTCATGCGGCAAAGAAGGAAGAAGAAAAGCGACGCCGCTAGCGCGGAAGTTCCGTCTAAAATCTGGATGCCGGAGGCATATCGGTTCAGCAGCTTGCTGGGCTCCAACAACATCAAATATGCCATATTTGGCGCCGGATCACTTGCCGTTCATAACGTGATTGTTCGACCCACAATTGATATTGACTTGGTGGTTGACGATTACGACAAGGCTGTGATGTTGCTAAACGAACAACCTGGAATAATCGGAAAAGAACTCGGAAGGGAAAAGGATGGTATTCAGGTTGGGGATTTTCATTTTCAGACAGGGGTAACAGTCCAGATCTGGGACAATAATCTGTACTCGCTACCAATGACTGATGAATCTTGGTCCCGTGTGGCTGCCAGACCCGTTCCCGGTTACGGCCTAATCCCGAGTATTAGTATGGAAGACCTGATTATTTCGAAGGTTGGAAGGTATACGCAGAAGAGAAGTGGCAGCCAGTATGAAGCCGACAAGAACGCACAAGACGTTGTTTCAGCAATGGCCGCACTTTCTCGGCCAGACATCAGGTACGCGATACAGAGATTGAAAGAAGGTGCCAGGAGAGAAAGATCTTCAAAGGCTTCACCTATCCACCCTCTGGATTGGTATTTTGCAAGAGAGGTCGAAGTCTACAGGCGGGCAGCTGAAAGTCTCGGGCTTTTGGACAGGATTCAGGCTTTTGTCTCTGGGATATTGTCGCATGCCCAGACTAGATCGATAGAGTACTGGCTTTTACATAGCTTGAGAAAGAATGGTAGTATTAAGGCATTTCAGGCGAGCTTCATATTGGATGACAATTCAGTGACGGTTTTGCTAAAGCGGTGGGGCACACTATTGGAAATTGGCACGGATAAAGTAAGTACTTCATCTAAGACTATACAGACCTACGTAGAAACTCTGGAGCCTGAAACTTTATCCGAGTATGCCAAGAGATTGGTATACTCTGGAAAAGCGTAAGAATCCGGAAAAGGACAGAGGCCACGGGCGATAATGATGTGGCAGAACCGGCAAGCGGATCGGCCTGGACGACTTTGTGAGGGCGCTTCC
>JBOGQL010000105.1:0-1516 GCA_050748985.1 Nitrososphaera sp.
GAGCAGGCCCCAGCACAGGATCTCGGCGCCGTTGCCGAAGCGCAGGACCAGGGCCATCACGAACAGGGAGATGCACCAGCCCACCAGCATGAGGACGGCCACCACCGGGATCAGCCCCCAGCCGGCGCTGGTGACGTTGAAGGCGTAGAGGCCGAAGGCGGCCAGCGCCACCACCGACAGACCGGCCACCAGGCGCACCGCGCTCATGATCACCAGCCCGGTGAGGAACTCGATCTCCCGCAGCGGGGTGACCATCAGGTTCAACAGGTTGCGCGACCAGGTCTCGTCCATGAAGCCGACGGCCATGGACACGTTGGCCTGGTACACGACGTGCATGAGGAGGATGCCCGAGAGCATGTAGGGCAGCCCGGCTCGTACCGCCCCGCCCTGCTGGTCCACGAACAGGCCGATGGAACCCCAGATGACGGTGTCGACCAGGGGCCAGATGGCCACGTCGAACCAGCGCTGCGGGGCCCGCAACTGGACGAAGGCCTGGCGGCGCAGGATGGCCCGCACCCGCAGCGGCGACAAGGACCTCACAGCGCGCTCCCTTCCTCCTGCTCGGCCAGGTGGAGGAAGACCTCCTCGAGGTTGGCCCGCCCGAAGGAGTGGGCGACGTCGACCGGCGAGCCGTCGGCCACCACCTTGCCGGCGGACAGGAACACCACCCGATCGCAGATGCGCTCGACGTCGGTCATGTTGTGGGAGGTCACCAGCAGGGCGGTACCGTCCTCCTCGCAGATCCGTTCCACCCCGGCCCGCACCCGCTGGGCCACGTCGGGGTCGAGCGAGGCGGTGGGCTCGTCGAGCACCAACAGGGCGGGCCGGTGCAACGTCGCCTTGACGATGCCGACCAGGGTGCGCTGGCCACTCGACAGCTCGGTGGCCATGGCCGAGGCCAGATTGGAGATCCGGAAGCGCTCGAGGCCGGCGTCGATGACGGGGCCGGGGTCGGCCAGGCCGTGGAGGTTGGCGAAGACGGTGAGGACCTCTTTGACCCGGAGGCGGTCGGGGAGGGGCAGGTAGCCGGCGGCGAAGCCGACGCCCTCCATGGCCGCGCTGCGTCCGCCGGGGAGGCGGTGGCCGAGCACCTCGATGGTGCCGGCGTCGGGGGTGATGGCCCCCAGCAGCATGAGCAGCGTGGTGGTCTTGCCCGCCCCGTTGGGGCCGAGCAGGGCGACGCGCTCGCCCACGCCGATCTCCAGATCGACTCCGTCGACCGCCGTCACCCGGCGGTAGGCCTTGCGCAGGCCCCGGGCCTCCAACACGCGTCCCATGCCCCCAGTGTCGCGGACCGACGCGTCACCCGGTGCCGAATTTCCCCGCCGGCGGCATGTGATCTGTCGGGGCAGGAACGGCCATCGCCGGCATCGAACACCGCGCGCGGGGCGATTCCGCCGACCTGGCTATCGTGTCCGGTGGCGACCCGGATCGGCCCGTACCACCGCGATCGCAACTCCAAAAATGAGGAACCCGCCGCCGTGAAGAAGACCGCTCTCGCCATCCTGGTCGGACT
>JBOGQL010000106.1:0-6485 GCA_050748985.1 Nitrososphaera sp.
GCGCGATAGCTACCCCCTCGCCCTAAAGTGCTTGCTACCTTAATTATGACGTGATAGCGCTTGATCGCATGTATGACGTTGAAAAGGTAATTTCAGCACGAATAGAGCGTTCGCGCAAGTACATTAACCCGAAGATCAACCCAGCGCTGGTGAGAATGCACGAAATCGTGATCGACTTTGCAGGGCGCGCCGACGAAGCGCGACTAGTAAAGCTATTCTGAAGGCAAAAACGCATTCGAAGCAAGAGTGCAAGAACGTATACAAATGCTGCACAAACCGCATACGGTTTTGAGCAATAACGTATACGAAAATGAAAAAGACCCTATGTGGTCTTCGAGTTCTGACCGCATGAGATAGTGGATGGGGAGAGATTTGAACTCTCGACCACCTGTGTGTGAGACAGGTATCCTAACCAGGCTAGACTACCCATCCGTCAGCATTTCTCTGTGTCTGCGCGACTATAATTAATACTATACCTACGTGCCTTCGCTAAAGCCATCAAGGTACGATTTCTGCGACGGAGTAAGCGCATCGATCTCTACTCCCATCGACTGGAGTTTGGCCAGAGCAATCTCCTGGTCCTGGCTCCTGTCAATGTTGTATACAAGCGGCTTCATTGACTCGCCCTGCTCGGCAAGTTTCATAACAGATAGGAACTGATTTGCAAAACTCATATCCATCACCTCTGACGGGTGACCTTCAGCGGCCGTCAGATTGACAAGCCTGCCCTCTCCAAGCAAATAGATCCTCCTGCCGTTCTTCAGCGAATATTGCATAGTATTTTCGTTTACCTCTGTTTTGCTGACAGTGTGCTTTTCGATTCCCGGAATTGAAATCTCTACGTTGAAATGGCCGGCATTCGCCAATATCGCGCCGTCCTTCATCTTGGCAATATCGCGGTCGACAATTACGTCCTTACAACCTGTTGTTGTAATGAAGACATCGCCTACTTCAGCAGCCTTGTCCATCTTGGTCACGGAATACCCATCCATTTTGGCCCTTAGCGCCGCAATAGGGTCGACTTCTGTGACGATGACATTGGCACCAAGTCCTGCAGCCCTTCTGGCCACACCCTTGCCAACGTGTCCGTAACCCGCCACGACGAAATTCTTGCCGGCAATAAGGATGTTCGTTGCGCGCATGATGCCGTCTAATGCGGACTGCCCGGTGCCGTAGACATTGTCAAAGTCGTGTTTTGTTTCGGCGTCGTTCACTGCAATAATCGGATAAATCAGCTTGCCCGCCTTTTGCATCGCCCGCAGCCTGACCACGCCGGTTGTCGTCTCTTCCGTGCCGCCGCGTATCGACTTTGGTTTTCCCTTGTGCATCTCGACGGTCAGATCGGCCCCATCGTCCACGGTTACGTGAGGATCAGTCTTCATGCAAGAGTGGATGTCATCATAATACTCTTTTGATGTCACGCCCCTTCTCGCAAATACCGAAATGCCCTCGTCCTTGGCCAGTGACGCAGCCACGTCGTCCTGCGTACTGAGCGGGTTGCACCCGCACCACGACACTTCGGCGCCGACTGCGCTTAGCGTCCTTGCCAGCACTCCGGTTTCCTTAGTCACGTGCAGGCACCCGGCAACCCTGATCCCTTTCAGCGGCTTTGTCTTTTCGTATTTCTGCCGAAGTGCAACCAAGACTGGCATGTGCTCTTCTGCCCAATCAATCCGCTTCCTGCCTTCCCTGGCGAGAGTAATGTCCTTGACGCGGTAATCCATACTTACGGATGGTGCAATGAAAATGCCATATATTAGTCCTACAGCAGGTTTCTGGCGCGCATTATTTCCATGACTCGGTCATCGGAGACGGGAGCAAACTCTTCGTAGAATTCGCCTACCGACGCAAAGTCCCGCGGAGTGTGGATTGCAACGACAGAGTTCGCTTCCTGCTCCAGCACCGCTACGGATTGTGATGGCGCGACAGGCACGGCAATCACAAGACTCCCTGGGTTGCGCTTTCTCACCCACCTTGCAGAGGCGATGACTGTGGCGCCTGTCGCTATTCCGTCGTCCACCAGGATTACACTCTTGCCTGCTATGTTATACGACAGGTCCTGCTTTCTGTACGCCAGGTACCTGCGCTTGATTTCCTGAACCTGCCTGCGCATCTCTTCTTCGACATAAGCCGGGGTCAGCCGGAGGGCATTGATCAAGTAAGTGTTAGTGTAAGCTGTGCCGTCCTCTGTCACCGCACCTATCGCCAGCTCCTCGTTATCGGGAGCCCCCAACTTCCTTGGTATAACGATGTCAAATTCTGCGTTCATTCTCTTTGCGACAATGTCCGCGAGTACAACCCCGCCGCGCGGTATGCCCAGCACCAATGCGGGCCGAGGGTCTTCCTCGCGCGCTAGCCTTTCTGCGAGGATTCTGCCCGCTTCATGTCTGTCGCGGAATTTCACTGCACCATTGGTTTCCATTTTCTGGGCTTTTAAGTCTTGATTACAAACCCCTATAATCCCGGCACGACTAGGATGCGCCATGCGGAAGACGCAGATCGCAGTGATCGGCTACGACACCGACTGCACGGACACCGCGAGAAAGCTAGCGTATGAAGTCGGAAAGGAGGTCGCACGCGCAGGAGCCGTCCTTGTATGCGGCGGACTCGGAGGAGTTATGGAATCTGCCTGCAGGGGCGCTAGGGAGGGCAACGGCACGACGGTAGGGATTATCCCGCAGGAAGAATTCTCCTTTGCAAACGATTACTGCGACATAGTAGTGTGCACCGGCATTGGCTTTGCCAGGGACTTTATCGTTGCCTCTTCGGCCGACGGCATGATCGTGGTCGGCGGAGGAGTAGGGACCCTTATAGAGCTGGGCGTGGGTTACATGATAAAAAAGACGATAGTGGCAATAGCAGGAAGCGGAGGGGTCGCAGACACCTACGGCGACAAGTACCTGGACGAGCGCCGCAGGGTGAAGATCATGTTGGCAAAGGATGCAAAGTCAGCAGTCAAACTGATAACTGACATATTAAAAACATAATGCCGAACTGGCGCTCGAAGACCTGTGGCTTTCCATTCAAAGTTGCCTTGACAGGTTTCCTGGCAACCCCGTGGTTTGCCCTTGCTGCCGCAGGTCAGGAACTTTCATGCACGTATTCCGAGGAACACGGCCTTCACCTGTGGACCTGATGGACAGCAACTGCCACGTTTGACACATCGAGCCTTTACCCGTTGCGCAGAGCCGTGACAGATCGTTCTTCTCTTTCGGCCAGTCGGCCCAATATCATGCGCTATCAGAGGATTTAAGACTTTCTGGAAATTCTTATAGGACAGTGCCTAACGTCGATAGTTGACGAGATAGCTGTCTGGGCTGTAAAACGAGCCGTACCGCGCAGCCATGTCATGTAAGGTTTGAACGACTCTGCTGACGCCAAATTCCTCAACTGTTGCGAACAATTCTTTCTTCAGGCCCATGCCAAGCCTGAGGGCTTTCTCCAGGTCCTCTTTGGTGCAGACGCCATTTGAAATCAGCCAGCTGGCGTTGTTGGCGGCGATCGCTAGCAGCTTGATCGGATCGTAAGTAGCTGCCTGATCCTCGGTAAGGTTGATGCGCTCGTACTTGTCGCCCTTGTATTCGTAAAACCCTCTGCCGGTCTTTTGGCCGAAATTCTTTTCATCAAAAAGCTGCTTTACTCGGGGATGCGGGTTGATGACCTTTGAATCCCGGGAGTGCATCTCCACGGTAGCCTTGTGCACGACGTCAATCCCAGTATAGTCTGCCAGTTCGAAAATGCCCATGGGAAAGGACATCCTGAACTTGACGGCCGAGTCGATGGCCGTCATGGTCGCGCCGTCCCTTTGCTGGCAGTAGGCGGCCTCATGCACAAGAGGAATAAAGATCCGGTTTACGATGAAGCCGGCGACATCTTTTTTGCAAAGAACGGGCTGCTTGCCCACCTTCCTTACAAAGCTCATTGCCACATCAACCATTGCCTGGTTGGTCTTGCCTCCCGGGATCACTTCGACAAGGGGCATGAGCTGCGGAGGGTTGAAGAAATGCAGGCCGATAAAGCGATCGGGCCTTCCTGTGAGCGCCGCCATCTCTGTTATCGGAAGGGTGCTCGTGTTCGACGCGTACAGAGTCTTGCCGGCAGCATGGAAGTCGACCTCCGCGTACACTTTCTTCTTCAGGTTCATGTCCTCCGGCACTGCTTCGATCAGCAGGTCGGCGTCTTCAAGGGCCTGCTTCAAGTCGACTACAGGTGAAATGCTCGAAAATATCCTGTCAGCTTCCTGGGTCGAGAGCTTTTGCTTCTCCACCATCTTGTTGAGCGACCATCTTATCTTCTCCATTGCCTTGTCAAGGAATGACTGCTCGATGTCGCGCAGGACGACGCTGTAGCCTGCCATTGCAGAGATCTGGGCAATGCCGTGACCCATTACGCCGGACCCAAGTACCGTGATCTTGTTGATGGACAAGAATGGCAATGTCGACATGTCGGATAGTTCCATACCGGGAAGCACGTAATTTTTAATGTTACTAATTAATGACATCAACTTTAAAACCCGTTTGGAGACTATAGTGTCTGGTTGGATCTAGCGCGCTTTGTTGCAGACGTAACCTCGCTTTCCGACAAAATGTCCTCCGGCGAGCCGGAAGATATCGTCGAGCGGATGAACTTTGTCAAGAACAGGCTAATCGACCTCTACCAGCGCAATCTGGTCAAGATAAACCACTCTGTCATGGAACTCGTCTGCGCAAAGCATCTAATACGTTACGGCTATCACGTCGACGTCGAAAAACAGCTCACCGACATCCTTGTCTGCGATGCTTATGCCAAGAAGGGCGACGGCGTCGCCATAGTGGAGATTGAGACAGGTTTCATTCCCCCGGAGCATGCCCTTGACCCGCTTGCCTATTATGTTGCCCGAATAGCAAGCAAGATCGCCCGGTACAGCAAGTATGCAAACCAGTTCGTGCTCGCAACGCCTCCTGTCAGCGTGCTGCCAATCCCAGGGGTGTTCAGGCGGCCACCGCGGGACAGGCGGCCGGCCGAGATAAGGTCGGTAAAGCAGCTCTGCGACAGGTACTACAGGAACCCTCCCGTCACCGAAGATGAAATTCTGAATGCCCGGCTGCAGATGATATACATTATCAATATCGACATCGGGAAAGTCGTGGAAATGGACCTGGATTCGTATTTTGAAGAGGTCGGCAGCATGATCTCTGCAGGAATGTCGGGTCTATAAGGAAAACTTTGTGATCGTCTTTTGCCCTTGCGCCGGCCTCTTGCCCCCCACACCTGTCCTGGCGGCATGTAGCGGCTTTTCGCCCTGCTTTTCGATCGCCCCCCTGACAACTCGCAATACGTTATCGTCCTTGGTGCCACGCACGTAGACGACGTACACCAACGCCTGATCCTTTCCGTCGACCTTTCTGACGACTCTGCCTATCCTCTGGGCAACCTGGTTCACGTTGGACGTGCTGGCAATAATGATTGCTATTCCTACGTGCGGCATGTCGTAACCGATCTCAAGAGTATGGACTGACAGCAAGGGATAATAGTCTAAGCCCCAGCTCTCGAGGATCTCTTGCCGATCCTTCGATTTCACCCCGTTGTGAATCGTGCGGGCGCTTATCCCTGATTCCTCGAGCATCCTCTTCAACTGTTCAATGGAATCTATGGTTTCCGAGAAGATCATCACCCTTTCGTCGTCGTGCCTTCTGACCAGCTCGACGGTCTTCACGAGCTTTTGACGGGTGCTGCTCAGCAGCTCCTTGCGCGTGCGAACTTTGGCAAACCACGTCTTTGCAAGCGATGCCCTTGGGCCGCCCCGCATCAATATCTTTGTCATTCTGGCGGGGTCGTATGCCTGAAGCTTCCTTGAAATGTCCTTTATCGACCCGCTCGCCTCCTCGTAGATCCTGCGCTCCTCGGGATCAAGTTCCACCTCTACAGGTAGAACGACAGGCTTGGCCAGCCTGCCATCGTTGACCGCGTCCCTAATCATGTATTTCTTCACAGGAGGGGCTACTGTAAGTATGGTATGATACTTGGGATCCCTTTCATCGATCGTCGCAGTCAGACCAAGAATAGCTTTCGTGGAATCCTCGACGATCACGTCAAATAGCCTGTCATACTCGATCGCGGTCTCGCTTGCAAGGTGGATCTCGTCCAAGACAACCATGTCGGCGCTTCGAATCAGCTCGAAGTTGTTGATGGCGCTCTGGTAGGTGCTAATAGTGATCTCCCTGATTTCTTTGCGCTCTCCGTAGTAGACGCCAATCTGATCATCGGCAAGGCCATAATTCTGGAGGCGCCTGACATCTTGCTCGATTAATACTATCCGTGGCACAAGGAAAAGTACTCTGAAGCGACCCTTGCCGGATGTCGCTGCCGCCCTTTTGGCACACTCAAAGGCTATCTCTGTCTTGCCCGTGCCCGTGCTGAAAATTACTGAACCCCTGCATCCATGTTGCATCCATGCCTCAACGGCTTCAATCTGGTCCTTTTTAAGATCAAAGGGAAATTGAAGG
>JBOGQL010000107.1:0-9532 GCA_050748985.1 Nitrososphaera sp.
TTCCGGCAGTATTTCACGCTGCATGACGTCGATGATCTGCCGGTGGAATGTCCGCAGGTTTTCATCTTCGGGAAGCCGCGGCCTTCTGTAATTGACTGTTATCTCTTTTTTTACCCTGCCCGGCCTCTTGCTGAATACGACAACCTTGTCGCCAAGGCAGACTGACTCGGCAATGTTGTGTGTGATAAACACTATGGTCTTTCTGGTCTTTGCCCATATCAGCTGCAGCTCTACGAGCAGCAGGTCGCGCGTCTGGCTGTCCAGCGCCGCAAAGGGCTCGTCCATGAGCAGCACTTCGGGATCCATGACCAAGGCCCTTGCGATGGCAACCCTTTGCTTCATTCCTCCTGACAGCTGGAAGGTATAGGCGTCCGCAAACTTGGTCAGCTGCATCATTTCAAGGTAGTGCATGGCCTGCTCGTGCCGCTTTCTTTTATCGACTCCCTTCATGCGCAGCCCGAACTCGACGTTGTCGATGACCTTAAGCCAGGGAAAGAGCGCGTTTTCCTGAAAGACCATGCACCTGTCAGGGCCGGTACCGACAACAGGATGGCCATCGAGCACTACTTCCCCTTTGGTGGGCTTGTCAAGTCCCGCGAGAATGTTCAGCAGAGTGGTCTTGCCGCACCCGGAAGGCCCCACAAAACAGACAAACTGACCCTCGTCAATCGAGAGACTGACATCCTGTATCGCAGATATGGTCTGGCTCTGGTTTCCGTCATTTGCTATGAACGACTTGCCAATGTTTCTAGCCTCGAGCTTGACCACTGCCTCAGTGCACCTCCTAAACCAGGTCGCTGGTGTCCCCGAACTGCTTCATCTTGACAAAGCGCCTCTTATCAATCACTGTGATAACTGCTCCCACGACGGCTGCCGCGATGCCACCGATGAGCAGGAGCCCGAACGCAAACGTCATGATTGCCGTTGTGATGTCAACCTTGCTCAGAACGTTCTCTTGGCTGCCAAGAAGCACAGAGGCTTCAAGAACCTGATCTGATGACGGGTTGGATAGAGTAAGCGTATAGATACCCCCGTCGGTCACGGTGAAGAGCTCGATCACAAATGGCGGTTCGACGGCCTTTCCTAGAATCGTCTGATTTGATGGGTCTCTTATCGTCACCGTGGGCCTTCCGCCGGTAAAATCTGAAAAGGCGACGGCGTAGGCCCCTTGTTCTGTGTTTGAGATGTTTGCCGTAACCGGAATCATATCATTGGGTTGAATTTTGTGTTTCTCCTCACCTTCGATTGTCGTTATCAGTTTCATGCCGTAATAGCCCAGCATGGTGAGGCTGACTGCCGCAACGGCTCCTCCGGCGATAAGCAGGATGTGCCCCCTTTTCAGTCGCAACCTGCATGCGAATGGTTGTCGTAACAATATATTCTTATCAAAGAAAATGTAAAAATCACTTCAGCGAGTTTGAGCTAGGGATGAGGTGGAATCAATTTTCTTTTTTCCATAGCTGGTCATCCGCCCGTACTGCATGCGAAATAATTCCACCGCGCCTGCAACTTTTCCCGGTTCGTCGATGTAGTAGCTGATCCAGCCTGACTGCGGCAGAAAATGATGGGGGGACGCTTTTCCCTGCGCTATCAACTTGTTGCGTATGTCTTTCGGAAACGGAAGGTCGACTATTCTGTCACCGTGCATGTGACCCATTTCCCTGCCGTTTACCCTGAACTCTATTCCTCCAAAGCGGTGGTCATGCAACGTAACTCCGGGCAAGTTCTGCAACTCTCGTCTGACTAATTCGCTGGGCGTTTCCACGTTATTATTTCGCTGCACGAATACTTAAGGATGGCAGTAATTTCTGACTTTGTTAGTTGTCCCCGGCTTAGCTACAGCACAAAATATTCTGCCTCCGGATGATGAACAACCAGCGCGGCCGTTGACTGGTCTGGCACAATCTGACCTGATTCCGTAAGAGTCATCCCGGACTTGGCCGGGTCGAGTATTTCCCAGACCAGATGATGCTGCAGTATGTCCGGACAGCTCGGGTAGCCCCAGCTGTATCGAAGCCCGCGGTTTGAGCCTATCTCTAGTTCGTCCCTGATCCGGGCGTTGACCCATTCGGCCATTGCCTCGGCAGTTTCCACAGCAAGACCGTGCAAGTAATACGCGTCGGTGTACCTGTCCTGCCTGTTCCACAGCTCTATAGTTTCTGCTACCTTATTTCCTGCCGTCACGGATTGAAACGCAACAACGTCATCCTTGCCAAAATAATCTGCCAAGCAGAGGTGCTTGCTCTTTGAAGAGCGGGGGAATTCAAACACTATCTGCTTTCCCGAAGGCAGATCCACGGCCAGCCTTCCGTTGCCTGGTTGGCCCTGCGTCAGGTTGTGGCACCTGTAGTATCCGTACACCGCGCGTGATTCGAACAGGTTCTCCTTGATTACTCGATGCATCCACTCTTGCAGCAATTTATCAGGATCCTGATCGCTTGCCCCCCTGCCCTTCATTCCCCATTGAAGCACGAACAAGGATTTTTTGTTGACGTGTTTCCACACCTGCGCAAGGTCCACCTGCGAAGGCTCGATTCTGACGGGTTTGCCCAGGTGGGGCGGCGTCGGAGGCTCGGCAGGCCGGATGCCGCTGTGCGGCTGCTGCTCAGGCGCCGCAGCTACCTTATCGCTCCACCTGTCTATTTTTTGCCGCCAATCTCTTTCAAACTGTTCACGCTCAGGAGACATCAGCTTGTTCATAACTTTCAGCCCGTCAAAGGCCGTCTTGCAGTAGAATACTCCGGGCTGGTAAACGCCGCCTTCCTTGGCAATCCTGTTAATGTAGCTGCTGTTGATTGCAGCCCCTCCGCAGAGCACAGGCACTTCCATTTTGTTCTGCCTGGCGTGCTCAACAAAATATTGCATCTGCTTTGAAGTAGATACGAGCAGCGCCGACAGTCCGACCGCGTCGGCCTTCACGTCTGCGATTTTCTCCAGGATCCTTTGAAGCGGAACCTGCTTGCCCAGGTCATGCACGCTGTAGCCGTTGTTGACAAAGATTGTCTTGACAAGGTTCTTGCCAATGTCGTGAACGTCGCCGTACACTGTGCAGAGAACAAGAGTGCCCTTGCTCACCCCCTCTTGTTTGATCAGGTATTTTTCCAGTTCTGCGACGGCTGCCTTCATGCACTCCGCGGATTTCAATACAAAAGGAAGTATCAGCTCACCGGCCCCGAATCTGTCTCCCACCTCCTTCATTGCCGGCAGAAGGACTTCGTTCAGGGTTACTACGGCAGCCTCGTGCGCCTGAGGTTTTGGGGCATCAAGGACCAGCCTGCCGGAATCGGATTTTACTTTGCGATCGCCCCGCGTCCGGTCAGCAATCGCTTGGACAACGTCGTTTTCAATTCCTTCTTTAAGCCTGTTGACGATGCGGAAGTAACACCTCCTGCCTGCCTCCCACTCCGGGTCAACTTCTACCCTTTTCCCTGCGCCGCTGCCGGCCTTTGCGCCTTCGAAATGTGATATGAGATCAGCCAGGGCGTTTTGGTGCCTGTTGAAGATGAGATCTTCGGCAAGCGCCCTCTCGCGATCGCCTATTGCCGGGTACGCAATAATGTCCCGGGCGTTTATTATCACCGCGTCAAGTCCAGCCTTTAGAGCATAGTAGAGAAATACGGAATTGACTACCTTTCTTGCGCTTGGAGCCAAACCAAAGCTCACGTTGCTCAGGCCAAGGCTTACAAATGAATCTGGAAGTCTTTGTTTGACAAGCTTGATTCCTTCCAAGGTGTTCTTCGCAGATTCTGAGAACTCGGCCTCCCCGGTTGCCAATGTGAACGTGAGCACGTCAAAGATGAACTGCCACGGCTTCAGTCCGTACTGTCTGGAGCCGATATCGTACATCAGCTCTGCTACTTCGGCCTTTTCCTGCGGCGTCTTTGCCATCCCTTTTGGGCCGATGCAAAGCGCTATTGCAGGAACTCCGTACTTTACCATAAGTGGGGCAAGGGCATGAAACCGGCTCCCGTCCCCTTCAAGGTTTATCGAATTGATAATAGGCCTGCCCGGGATCTGGCGGATTGCCGCCTCTACGACAGAGGGTACCGTAGAGTCTATGACTAGGGGTGCCTCTACTTCCAAGCTCAGTTTCTTTACGAGCGTGGTCATGAACCGCTGTTCCTGCTCATCCGACCGCTCTGTCAGGGCGACGCAGATGTCAAGGCAGTGCGCCCCGTCCTCTACCTGGGCCCTTGCAAGGTCTACAAGTCCGTCAAAGTCATTGCCAAGTACCAGCTCCTTTGCCTTCCTTGACCCCTGGGTATTGAGCCGCTCACCGATTATCATCGGCGGAGGGTCTTGCCGCAAGTCCACTGCTTTGAGGGCCGAACTTACCCGGGGTACCAAATGGAAGTTGTCATTCACGAACCACCTATATTTTCTATCCCAGAGGTCAAAAAAAGTAAACAGAATACCGAAAATTCTACCTCGGCTGCTTTATAACAAAAGGGGGGCGTGACAGGGATGGCCACAATTCAGCAGTTCAAATTCAAGGGGAACGGCTCCGCCGGGCTCATCGAGACCGTGTACGCGATCATCAGGAACCGTAGCGGCAAGGTGACGAGCAAGGACCTTGACCACTTGATTGGGAACAAGCAGGACGTCAGGTTCGCCATAACCCGCCTGACGGTTCAGGGAAGGATAAAAAGGATACGCGGCTTTGGCAAGGTTGGAATAGAATACTTTTACAAGGACATTTCATCGGAGCAGCACAAGCCAAGGCCTGTTATCGAAGTGGTTTCTAGCGGCTCTAGCTGGTTCTAGCGCGGTCAAGCGTTTTTCTTAGCTCTGCGATGTGCTCAGGGGTCGTGCCGCAGCATCCCCCTACCATCCTGACGTTGTGATACTTGGCTACGAAACCTCCCAGGGCATCAGCGATATCTCCCGGCGCCATCCTGTAAACTGCCCTTCCCCCTTCGTTCTGGGGCATGCCGGCATTTGGCATTACCAGTATCGGGAGGCCCTGTTCGCTCAGCCATCGAACGCTCTGTGCCATCTCGTGCGGGCCGGTCGAGCAGTTCAAGCCAAACGCGTCTATTTTCATGTCGCTTACTGTAGTGTAGGCTGCCTGCACGCTGGTGCCAAGAAGCATCTTGCCGTACTGATCCAGCGTAACGTTTGCAATTATCGGGACCTGTCTCCCCAGCTTTTTCATCGCCAGATGGCATGCTTCAACTGCAAGCTTGACTTCAAGGATGTCTTGGCTTGTCTCTATCAGCAATGCATCGACGCTGCCGAGAATTAGGCCCTCTGCCTGAAGCATGAATGCGTCCCTCAGATCGTCGAGCGGCTTTTGCCCAAGGTCGGGGTCGTTAGAGCTGGGCAGGAATCCGGAAGGCCCCATCGAGCCTATGACATACCGCGGCCTGTCGTTGAATTCGTTGCAGACTTCACGTGCAAGCTCGGCCGCCCTCCTGTTGAACTCGGCCGTCTTGTCGCCGTAGCCATATTCGGCAAGCTTGAGCTTGTTCGAGCCAAAGGTGTTGGTTTCGATGCAGTCGGCTCCGGCTTCCAGGTAGCTTCTGTGGATCTTTTTTATCCACTCCGGCCTTGTGATATTCAGGCCGTCGTTGAAGCCGTCATTTCCTTCCGGAAAATCCGCCGGCTTGGGGTTAAGGCGCTGGATCTCGGTTCCCATCGCCCCGTCAAACAGGAGCACCTGCTTCCTCGCAGCATCAAGAAACGACTCTCTCGCCAACATTGTGAATTGCTTTCCAAGGAGTTTAATACCTTTTCAAGACTAGCCCGATGCCAAGAACTTTTTCATGCTGCGCCTCAGCGGGTCTCGGCTCAGGAAACTGATGTCAGGAGAAGATTGACACGAGGAAAGAGGCACTGGGCAAGAATATCGAACCTCTCCTCCTGTCAGTCTGTGATTTTTCTGTAAGACTCTTTGTTCTAATTTTTATCCTCCCATGCGTATTGTCAATGACGTATGACACTGAAATGTCCGAAATGCGCAGGGATTATGCAGGAAGTTCAAAAGCACGGCGTGTACTTGGATTACTGCCCGGCGTGCAAAGGCGTTTGGCTTGACAGAGGAGAAATTGACAAGATTGTCCAGTCTTCGGATGTTCCGTCCGGCGAGGTGCCGCCTTCGGGCAAGCCCGAGTTGAGCAGGATATTGGCGGAATTGCGGAGCGAGGGCCGCATCAGCTAGCATCTAATCACTCGATAAAGTACTTTTTCATGATCTGCGGCATCTTCATGCGTTTTACATCTGTGTCATAGATCTCTCCATGCTTGTCCCTCAAATGCTTTAACGCCAATCTTACGTCGTCACCGCACAGCCGGCATCTGGCTTTCCCAAACACAGTATGCCGGTGCGTGATGATCTAGTTATGTTTATCGTGGCCGCCATTCTGCGGCTTCCATAACATCGGGGAGGAGCATCAGCTCTATTCAGACTCACGGCGTCACGCGTGACATCGTACGCGGAAAAAGAACGGTGTCCTTTATGTCTTCTACGTTAGTTATCCACCGTATCAGACGCTCGATGCCGAGCCCGAATCCGCCGTGGGGGACAGAACCGTACTTCCGAAGATCCAAGTACCAGTCGTACGCGGCTGGGTCAAGACCTTCCCGTTTGATGCGTTGAGTCATCGAACCAATGTCGTCCTCCCTCATACCGCCGCTCGTTATCTCGCCAAACCCGCGAGGCGCGAGCATGTCGGCGGCCAGGCCGACGCCCCTTCGCTCAGGATCTTCTTTCACATAGAAAGGCTTGACTGCAATCGGGTAGCCGACAACAAACATCGGCTTTTCCGCGTCCTTTGTCAACTCGCGCTCAGAATCTATGCTCAGGTCATCCCCGATCGCTATGTCGCGCCTGCTCCCATCTTCTTCTGTGACAGTGAAGCCCTTTGATCGCAGAAACTCGATTGCCTTTTCATATGGAACACGGTCAAAGGGCGGCTCAATTTTCTTGAGATCCGATACATCCCGTTTCAGGTATGCGAGCTCTTCTGCTCTTGCCTTGATTGTGTTCTCTATCACGAACGACACCAGCTTCTCTTGGACGTTCAAAATATCTTCAAGGATAACCCATGGAGCTTCAGCTTCAAGGTGCGAAAATTCCGCCAAGTGCCTGACAGTTCGCGACTTTTCTGCGCGGAAGGAGGGTGTAAGGCTCCACACCGGGCCCAGCGAAAATATCATGGCTTCCAGGTAAAGTTGTGCGCTCTGCGAGAGGTAAGCTTCCTCGTCAAAGTATTTTAGCTTGAACAGTGTGGACCCACCTTCGACAGCTCCTTTCACGATCGTAGGCGGCGTTACCTCCATCCACCCATTATCGATGAACCACCTGCGACTGTAATCGAGGACGGTTGCCCTGATCTTTGCGATCGCGATCATCCTGCGCGTTCGGAGTGCAAGGTGCCGCTTGTCAAGAAGTAGCTCGTCGCTCTGGTACTCGCCTATTGGGTAGTCGGTTCGGGCTGCGTTAAATATCCGGAGATCCCCTCCCTTAATCTCGTATCCACCTTCCGGGGCCCTTGAATCCTGGCTCACGACGCCGGTGATCTCCACTGATGATTCGATAGTGAGAGTCGCAGCTTTCTCTGTCGGAACCACGCACTGGATGACCCCGCCCCTGTCGTCGCGTACCAGAATAAAGGAATTCTCTTTTTGCTTCCGCAGCCTGTATACCCAACCCCGGATTGTAACTTGCCTGCCGACATTGCCCGGAGACTTTATCTCGGCCGCCCTCAGAAGCATTATTGGGATTTACGATTCCCTTCTACTTCTTAAGTGTATTCATCAAGTGACTGTCGGTCCATCGCCATCCCGGAACTTGGTCGGATTGCCCCGTTGATTATTGTCAAAGTCACGCGGCCGTGGGTTTTAGGGCTATCCTTCTTAAGGGCCGGGTTCGCAGCCTTGTCCGGCAGCAGGGGCAGTCTCTTCCGCCCCATTGCATGAAGACGCTGCAATAACAGCACCACTTGTCTCCGTGCGCGTAGCGCAATCTGGATTCTTGCAGCCTGCGAGACCTGTAGCTGCTGCAAATGCCGATGCAGTATGCCATTTACTACCACCAAAAAAAGTGAAGGTTCAGGCCGAGGTTACTTGCTTCGCTTTTCTTCCCATCACAAAGAATGCGCCCGCTACGCCGCCAAAGATCGCTCCCAGAGCACCGATGAAGACGATCAGCTGCCCTGATTCTGTAGCAAATAACGCTGTTCCTGACCCCTTGTTTTCTGTGAACCAGTCTACCCGTTCCTTAGCCAAGACATTGGCCTCGGTGCATTGCGACTCTCTTATGTCCAGATCTTTGCATCGCTGCAGGGTTTCTTCCGAGATTCCGACTGTTCCTGTGTCATCGTACTGTGCATACGACTGCTGCTGCGCTAGCAGCACAGCCAGGAGCCCGGCTGTTATTCCGATGATAACGCTTTGTTTTTTCATGCATAGAGTATTCTCTGCCCATCGGATAATCCTGAATTTAGAACTCGCCCTTTCAGCACTGTTCTACCTGTAGAACATCGCCATTGGAGCGGAGTCTAACAAGCAGGTACACAAGGAAGCCCGCCACTAGAGCGCCCGCGAACAAAAAGCCGGTAATAAGCGATGGAGGGAAGTTCGATACTAGTTCGCCATGGCTTCCCGCGCCAGCGCTTTGGGGAGACAGCCGGAGTAGGTCGTTGGCTGTCATGGGTTGACTGGAGCTATCTGGAATCTGCCTGCTAGGATCCGTTAGCGGAGGCGCACTTGGAGCAAGGTCGTTAGGCTCGACATAGTAGAACAGGAAAAACGCGGCCGCGATGAAGGCTGCCAGCGCGGCAATCCCGGGCACAAGCGAGACCCAGAAATCGCTGTTGTCATACTGCTTTGCCGCATGCACCCTCTGAAGCAAGCTGATCCTCCACATCTTTGCAGCCTCGTACCAGAATATCGCTGCCGCTGCTGCGGGCACCGCGACTCCATAGATGCTAATCGATTCAAAACTGAAAAATACGTAGAGTGCTGCTATTGCAGTAAAGATAGTCGCATAAAAGGCGAGCCGGGGCACAGTATGGTTCCCAAGGCTGACGTACGACTGGAGGGCTTTGACCCTTACATGCTTTGTTATGTACACGCGCCCGTGGGTGTCTCTCGCGGCAAGCCCCATTTCTACCAGCTTTTCGACCTGGTAGTCGGCGACGCTCGGGCTTGACAGTCCCAGATCCCTCTGAACCTCCCTGATTCCCGAGGGCTCCCTTTTCCTCTGCAGGTAAAGATATACGTTCAGCGTTCTGCCCTGAAGCTTGCGCTCAAAATCGCTGTTCTGGTTTTCGCTCATGGCTAATGCGGTATTATTGCAGCCCGCGGAATTTAAGGTGCACTGGCTTGGCCATCGCATGCCCCTTGTTCGGGAACCAGAACATGCAAATTTTATAGAATATGCTAGCATTTCGTAGAAAGTTAACATTGGAGCAAACATATACGCGGGAGCGACAGCTGGCGGTCCAGCTGCTTCGGGTTGGCACTTGATTTATTATCGTCAGCCAGGATATACTGGCGAGTAATGGGTAAACCTTGGGAATGCCTAGAG
>JBOGQL010000108.1:0-3117 GCA_050748985.1 Nitrososphaera sp.
TACAAAGATGAAGGATGGAACCTCCGAAGGCATCACAGAGATCGCCCTGCCTCTCGACGGCTTTGCAGGTATAGCGGAACACCTGATAACGACCGGCTCGCTTGCCCTGGATAATGACAACAGAGTCATCTGGGTTTCCCTGCTTGCCTTCCAGCAGAAGGGATTGCTTTTCAAGTACGATATTGAAGCCCAGAAGGTGGACAGGGTGGTCGACCTTCCGGACGACCTTCGGTCACCGGTAGGATTGGCTCTCGACGGATCAAACAACCTCTGGGTAACGGACCACGGCACGAGCATATTTTTCAAGTACGATCAATCGAACGACCGCGTAACCAAGTTCGCCACCTCCGTAGCATCACCTAGTATTTACGGCGGCACGACTCCTCCGAACGCCTACACGCTTCCGTACTGGATACAGAAGAGTCCAGACGATAATACGATGTGGTTCAACGAACATACCGGCAACAAGATCGCCCGCTTCGATCCCTCGAAGTTTGTACTAACTGAATACTGGATACCATCTCAAAATAAGAACTGGGCTTCCTGCCCGCCTGGTTCGGAGAGTTGTGGTATAGCCAATGCTCTTCAATATTCCGCAGGGCCCGACGGACAGGTATGGTTCACAGAGTGGACTGAAAATAAACTCGGCCGAGTTGACGTTGCCAAGCCAGTGCCACTTGCAGTTACTGCGGACGATGAAGTTACAGTCGCGCGCGGAGGCAGCGTGGAAATTGAAATAACACTAGAGTCTGCGCCGGGTTTCAGCGGAAAGATGATGTCTTCCAGCACGCTTACAGGCACAGGTCAGCTCGGAAACTCGACTGGCATATTCAGTGAGGGATCAGTTTCACTAAGCGCGGGAGAGTCGAAGCGGATATCGTATGTGTTTTCACCGGCTGAAAGCATCCCGGCAGGCGAGCACGTCTTGATGGTTGGTGCCGGCAACGATGAACTATCAGTCCTGAAGGCAGTCACGGTCAACATAGTTTAGGTCTTCCCTATGGATGAGTTTCAATTGGATTAAATGCCAGTGGTGGGAACGGAGACTCGAAATGAGCAACTTGAAGTTAATGCAATTTGGACCGTTCCCTATACGAATGATGCTCGGCATAACTTTTCTAGCACACCGGCTGCCGAGCTATTCTGACTTTGGAAGGGTGATGGGGTTTGTAGGGAGCCTCGGCCTACCCCCGGAGATGGCCTATGTCGTAGCCGCTCTGGAGACAGGCGGATCAATCGCAATAATGTCAGGAATCCTTACCCGGATCACGGCAGGTCTGTTCATCATCTTCATGGCAAGCACGACGCTTGTTGTAAAGCTCTCGCGGGGGTTTGTTGGTGGCTTTGAAGTTGACCTTCTGCTGTTGGCCATCGCTACGAGCCTGCTGATCACCGGCCCGGGAAGGATATCGATAGAATGGGACGTTCTAAAGAGGGAGCTTGTGCCGAAAGGAAAGAGCCTCGTGCCATTAACTGCGCCGAATGCCTAAAGGCTGTTCAGCACATCTACTCCGGGCATTTCGTCCCCCGCCAGATACGTGAGTGTGGCACCGCCCCCTGCCGAAACATGGCTTACTTCGTTTTCTGCCACGCCAGCCCTTTTCATCGCCTCGAGAGTATCCCCGCCACCGATCAGCGTTTTTGAGCCACGCCAGAATGCAAGCGCCATGCTCTTTGCGATGTTTATCGTCCCGTTGGAGAATGCCCTTATCTCGAACATACCCATTGGACCATTCCAGAAAACGGTTCCGCCTCCCTTGCCCCCGACCTCCACGGAGAATCGCTCGATCGTTTCATGTCCTATATCATAACCTGACATGCCATCCGGTATGTCTCCTTTCACCATCGTCACGGACGAGTCGGTAGGAGAGTGCGCTGCGATGTGGTCGGTCGGGAGAAGAATCTTGTCGGCGTATGAAGAAAGCGCCTTGGTCGCCCAAGGCAAACGTTCTTCATCAATGAGCGAGTTCCCTGTCGTGAATCCTCTGGCCTTCAGGAACGTAAATGCTGCCGCTCCCCCGATTATCGTCTTGTCGGCCATTGGAATCAGGTGTTCAAGGGCTCCTATCTTGTCCTTGATTTTCACGCCGCCTACAACAAGTGTGAACGGTCTTACTGGATTGCCTCGAATCATTGAAAGGTACTGGAGTTCCCTGCTCAGGCTAAAGCCTGCCAGCTTTGTGTCAAACAGTTTGGCGGCGCCGTACGTGGAAGAATGCTTTCTGTGGGACGTGCTAAAGGCGTCGTTAACGTAAATGTCTGCTACCGCAGCGAGCTTTTGGCTGAATTCCCGGTCATTTGATTCCTCCTCCTGATGGAAGCGCAGGTTTTCAAGCAGCAGTATCTCACCGTTACTCATCTTTGCTATTTCGTCCTCGACCTGTTGTCCCACGCAGTCGCTGGCAAACCTGATGGGCGTTCGGGACCTGCCAATAATTTCGGAGAGGCGCTTTGCTACTGGCGCGAGCGAATACTTTGAGTCGCGTGCCTTAGGTCTTCCTAGGTGTGATGCAAGTATGACCTTGGCGCCCCTGCTCGTGAGGTATTCAACTGTGGGAAGCGTCATTCGGATCCTGTAGTCCTCGCCCACTGCGCCGCTGTTAATGCTGACGTTGAAATCTACGCGAACAAGCACCCTCTTGCCCTTAAACTGCGAATCGCTCAGATCCGTCAGCGTCCTTAGGCCCAAGTACGATGCATAAAAATAGTAGGGCTTATTATGTCTATTAGTCGAAGCCGCATCGTGGACTGTGCGTGGAAAGCGTTCCCTATTCTATTATGATCGTGTGAGAATCCGACAGAGACGCTTGTTCGGCCTGTTCACAGCGAGAGAAGCTCGTAAGTTATTGCCTCGACGAATTCGTTGTGATCATATTCCCTCGGGGTGACAACAACTCCCAGAATTTTCAATGGATCTGATAGAATACGGAACAAGAATACGTCGTACGTCTCGTGATGTATCATTACGTACTTTACTTTTCCAAAAAAATCCTCGTTGGTCATCGGTTCATTAATCATTATGTACGACTGTTTTAGCATATGACGAAGCCTATCCCGGTCTTCGGGCAGTTGAAAAATGTCGTTCGTTTTGTATACAAGGTGCTGGTCGTCGATGAT
>JBOGQL010000109.1:0-4798 GCA_050748985.1 Nitrososphaera sp.
ATCATAATCGGTTGATGCAGGGCGAGGAAGGTGTTACGACCTACTGCGACATCGAGGTGATCAAGAACAGGAAGACGATGAAGAGGGAGGCATATCTGGATACAGGGTCTGTGTCGGCGGAGTGGACTGACAAAGTTGGAGCGGCGGTCGCGAGCGTAGTCCAGTGTCTGAAGAGCTCCGCCTAGTATTGCCATATCCCACTATCGGCCGACAAATTGAAATGTGGCAAGAGCAGCGATGGCTATCGCAGAGGTTATCATGCTATAGGTAGCGGCTGCCGCTATGCCAGCCGAATCAAGGAGAAATCCGAATACGATATTTGCTGCGAAGAAGGAAACTCCTATGACCATGTTGTATAGGCCGTAAGCCGTACCGCGAACCTGATCTTCCGAGACGTATTTCGGAACAAGGGCTCTCTGCACTGTTTCGGAAATGCCGAAGTAAATGCCATAAACGGCGGCAATCAGGTACGCTCCGCTTGAAGCGGTGCTTGTCAGCATCAGGACCGTGCTCGCAAGAAAGACAATGTATGAAACTGCCAGCATTTTTTCCCTACCTATTCTGTCGGCAAGAACGCCGGCGGGAAATCCCACAACGGTATGTGCTCCATTTATCGTGGCGTATACGAGTAGAACCATTCCGTCAGGAACGCCAAGGTCAGACGCCCTGATTATTACGAAAGAGAAATTGAACGCGCCAACGCTGAAGACGGCCATAATTGCCAATAGAACGATAAACCTCCTTTCTGCCAAAACCTTCCTGAGGTTAGGCATTACCGAAGTCCTGATTTTCGCGGGCATTGACTTGTCCCTGACAAATAGAATCAAAACAACTATTGCCACAACTGCCGGAAGAAGCGAGAGGTAGAATATTCCTTGAAATCCAACAAATGGAAAAAGGGCAAAGGCGAGAAGCGGCCCGACAATGGCGCCGGCTTGGTCCATAGAACGGTGGATTCCAAAGGCCCTGCCGACCTTTGAATCATGCACTGATTCGCTAATGAGAGCGTCACGAGGAGCGGTCCTGATCCCCTTTCCCACCCTGTCTGCAGATCGCACAGCAACTACGTCTGTCCAGCTTGCCGCGAACCCAAAGAACGGTTTACTTGCCGCCGAAATTGCGTAACCAACCAGCACAAGAGGCTTGCGCTTTTGCACCATGTCCGACACAGTACCCGAAGCCAATCTGGAGGTGTAGCCAAGCATTTCTCCTGTTCCTTCAACGAGACCTAGAAGAGCCTTTGAAGCACCGAGCTCCGCCGTCAGAAAAAGAGGTAGCAGGCCGAATACCATTTCAGAGGATACGTCAGTAAACAGGCTGACAAAGCCAAGCGCGACGACATTTCTCCCCTTTCCTGCCTCTTTGTCTTTATTTCCTTCCAATACCTCGTAGTTGCTAACCCACGCTACTTAATATCGCTCACCCATCCAGGGCGAGCAGCGATCAGGGCAGCACAGCATGGATTCCTGTTGGATGGATCTTGTCAGATTTGGTGTATAAGCTCCACAAGGCTCCTCTTTGGCTTTGGCTGAAGCATCTTGAATGGATAGCCAATACAGAGTATGCACGATGGGATAAGATCGGTCCCAAGAGCCTGCATTAACATGTCTTCGTCTATCATCCCTATCCACACTGAACTGAGACCCAGCGCGTGGGCCGCAAGCTGCGTATATGCCGCAGCAAGTGTAGCGTCCTGAACGGAAAACTTTCGTATGATGTGGGCCGGAAAATTCATCTTTACTCTCGAAGGGTTCATGCAAAATACCAGCACTACAGGCGCATTGACGTAAGGCTGCTTGTTTGCCGCCTCGACAAGTTTCAGCTTGAGATCACTATTCTTAACATGAAAGATTTCGAATCCCTGGAAGCCGCCAGCCGTGGGAGCAGTATCCGCCGCGGCAAACAGCATTTCAAGCTTCCAGTCCTCGACCTCTCTGTCTTCGAATTTGCGCTGCGACCTGCGGTTGAGCATCACGTTGAAAATATTCGTCTGTAGAACGTCGTCGATTTCCGACGGAGCTTCCTCTTGTTTCGGGTACAGCATTTTGGGATTTTTTTCGTCGCCGCCATACATCCTTGAAAAGATATCTGAGGGATACATCCACGCTGTATGTGTCAGTACGTGCAGAAAAGACTTTCCCCATTTGTGATGTAAGACTGAAATAGCGTTGCCCCAGCAACCTAAGCTCGTCTTGGCGCATGGTTGAAACCAGAAAGATGGTTCTTGAGCTCGAAATTGAGATCGATGTACCTATAGACATTGTGCGGGACAGCAGGAGAATGAAGGCCGTCGAGGATGGCCTCGGCCGAAGCGTTACCAAAGGGCTATACGATCAGGGGGTTTCTTTCCAGATAAAGAAGATAAGCACAAAGATGCGGTAATTACTTGCTTTGCCGTTCTTTAATATCTGGGGACCCACTAGCTCCGAATTTCCTTTATATCCGTTGATTCCGTGCGGGGAAATAGAATAAATAACATTAAAACAGATTCCGGTAGGTATGGAATGCGCGGTATATGACACATATGTAACAAGGAAAGACGGCAGGGTTATGCACTTTGATGTCATCGTCGAGTCAAGTACACCCCATGAGAGGGCCATTGAATTTGGAAAGGAGTACCTTACATCTGCAGGGCAAGCTGGGCAAAAGATGACTCAAGAGGAATGCCAGTTTTGCCACGTTCAGGCAGCTCCTCCATTCGTAGAGAAAGCCATAAAGCAGAACGGGTACTGGATACAAAAGATGGAAGGATGCCCACAGTAGGGACTTAATTCTTACTCCTTATTTACAGTTAGGTTCCACCGTAGCCGTAAGAGTATTCTACCTTCAAGTCGACTGGCACCTCGCCTGCTCCCTTTATCCATCTTTCGGTGCCGACAAGCTCATCGATGAAATTCTCCAGCTGAACAAGCTCCTCAGGACCAAAGCCATATCGGTAGACGCTCTTTGTTACACCTGCGACGGTGATCGAAGTCGTAGTGGATGGAAGATCTGATACCGGTTCTTCGTACCGGTCTTCAAGCGAAAAGTAATTTATCTCGTAGAACTTTTCAACAATCTGCTCAAATTTGTCTTGGGGGATCTGAGCTGTCCGCGTTCCAGTCACAGCGACGAAAGCAAATCCTTCGTAAATTAGTGTACCGTTGTCGTAGATGATTAGAGAGTACGCTGGACAGGCCCCAAAACATATTGTCCGCTCCATGGTTATGATCACGCCTTCGGTACCGACTAGACCGACGGGTACTTCGAATACAGAAAACAATAACACAAACGCGAACCCTGCAGCCAGCCCCGCGGCAACCGGCCTTGTAACCATTTGAACGCTCTTGATACAGCTTTATTTGAGCCTTTGCGGGCAGTTCAAACCGACATAAATTATAATTAAGGCATCCCCCGCAGTTGCCTTGCACAGACCGATGAATAACGACAGCTTCTGGAATTCTGATAGAAAGCAGGAACCTCCCAGTGTCGAGGACATCATCAAAGCCAGAGAGCTGCTAGCATCAATAGTTAGGAAGACGCCTCTCCAGAGTTCTGCCACGTTCTCAAGGCTAGTCGGGACAAAGATATTCCTGAAGTTGGAATGCTTGCAAGTTACTGGCTCATTCAAAGTTCGGGGCGCCTCCGTGAAAGTTGGCAAGCTGTCAGAAAAGCAGTCTCGCTACGGAGTCATCGCGGCGTCTGCTGGCAACCATGCACAGGGCGTCGCATACTCTGCTGCCCTGAAAAAGATACCTTGCACCATAGTTATGCCCCAGAACGCGTCGCCTGCCAAGGTCGCTGCGACCAAGTCATACGGGGCAAAGGTTGTACTCAAGGGAGCTAGCTATGACGAGTCTTGGATAGCTGCGCAGGAACTCGCCAAAGCAGAAGGTAAGACCATAATCCACGCTTTTGACGATCCCGAGATCGTGTCAGGCCAGGGAACGGTAGGTCTCGAACTTCTTGAAGACCTTCCTGACGTAGACAGGATATACCTCCCCGTGGGCGGCGGAGGATTAGCTGCAGGTGTCGCGATAGCGGTAAAATCGCGGAGGCCGAATGTAAAGATAATTGGGGTGGAATCAAAGGCGTTTCCGGCAATGAAAGAGTCGGTGGCCAAGGGAATGCTCCGAACGGTGAAGAATGGCTACAGCATCGCTGACGGTATAGCTGTGAAACAGCCTGGGAAACTGACGTACCAGATAGCAAGCAAGTATGTTGACGACATTGTGCTTGTGGACGACACATCAATAGTGAAGACGATGTTCCTGCTGATGGAACGCGCCAAATTGGTCGTCGAGCCTGCCGGCGCTGCGAGCCTTGCATACCTGCTGTCCAACGGAAACCTAGGAAGCAAGAAGGAGAAAGTGATTTCAATCTTGTCAGGAGGAAACGTCGACATGTACTTGCTTGGTCAGGTCGTGGCAAAAGGTTTAATGCAGATGGGCAGAATGCTGAGGATCTTTGTCCTGCTTCCAGACAAGCCCGGGGCGCTCAAGGGCGTAGTAGACGGCATCGCAGAGCTGAGCGTAAACATCGTCGAAGTGGAACACGACAGGCTGAGCTCCAATATCGCCGCAGGCACAGCCGGCGTTTATTTAAGCCTGGAAATCGAAGACGAAAAACACGCCCAGAGGCTCGTCGAGTTCTTGAAGAAAAAGGGAATAGAATTCAGAGTCGTCAGCTGATGTAGCCGTACTCCCTGAGCCCCGCCTTGTCGGCGGTGCTGCCTCCTACCTTCACAAGGACAAACTCCTTGTGGGCATGTATGACGGAATCGCTAAATGCGAGCTCGTTTTTGTGCAGCCTTTCGTAC
>JBOGQL010000110.1:0-2572 GCA_050748985.1 Nitrososphaera sp.
GCCAGCCGTTCCTTTGGTCAGCCGGGGTGCGAAGCCCAAACTGGCCGTTTTGCGCGAACAAGGGGTCAACGGGCAGGTGGAGATGGCAGCGGCTTTCGAGCGTGCGGGGTTTGACTGCATCGATGTGCACATGAGCGATTTGATCGAGGGTCGCGTCACCCTGAGCGGTTTTCAAGGGCTGGCCTGTGGTGGCGGCTTTTCCTATGGCGATGTTCTGGGCGCGGGCGGCGGTTGGGCAAAATCCATCCTTTTTAATGCCCGTGCCCTGGAGGAATTCTCCCGCTTTTTTCTCAGATCCGATACATTTACCTTGGGTGTGTGCAACGGTTGCCAGATGCTCGCTCAGCTTAAAGCCCTGATCCAAGGCGCCGAGGATTGGCCGGGTTTCACCCACAACCAATCGGAGCAGTTTGAGTCCCGGCTGGTGATGGTGGAGGTGCTGGACTCCCCTTCCATCCTTCTGCAAGGAATGGGGGGGTCTCGTCTTCCGGTCGTGGTGGCTCACGGAGAAGGTCGGATCGCGAGCACGCGCAGCGAGCAGGGCGACGACCTTTTGCAAGCAAAGCTCGCGACCCTGCGCTTCGTCGACAATTACGGAAAACCGACCGAGCGCTACCCGGCTAATCCGAACGGTTCCGACGCAGGGATCACCGGCCTCACCACGCGGGACGGGCGCGTGACCCTCCTCATGCCTCACCCGGAGCGCCTGTTCCTCCGCAAGCAATACTCCTGGCTGCCCCCTGATTGGCGGCATGAAGAAGGGCCCTGGATGTGTTTGTTTCATAATGCCAGGCATTGGGTTGCGAGCGCTTGAGTCTCTGAAGGGTCCCAGGCGGGTGAGGCCACCGCGACGGTGGCGATTTCGCTCGATGATCCGTTTCATACCTGGTAAGCCTGCGGGAAGCACAATGCGCTACGCCGGCCGCACCAGCGGTTCGCTGTCCTAAACTTCCTCAGTAAAATTAGAATCGACGACCCGATTAAACCAAGCTTAGCGATATCCTGATATGGAACCCATCCTAAGAAAGTATCTGGAAAAGATGGCTCAGACTTACGGTATCGTCGATTCCAGAGGCGTGATGCAGGTCTACCGAATCGTCGAATTACCCCTTGACGAGGTCTTTGTAAACCTGACCGCGCGTCTCTCGCCTCGACGTGGAGAAGAGCGTCGAGCAGCCATTGCGCGGTTGCAAAAGCTAGCGTCCGGGGATCGAAAGCCGGTTGAAAGCCCATCTAATGCCCGGCCTGCGGGCGAGGAGTGGTTCCGTGAGCGTATTGAGGAAGGGATCCCATTTCAGGCCATAGAGGGCCAGCAGCTTATTCATTCCGTGGATCCCGGATCGTCGTCGCTTATCTGCGGCATAGACAAATAAGCCGGTGGGAGACCGGTGGCGGCGTAAGCGGCCATCAGTTTTCGCAACAAGGGCGCGATCCCCGAGGCGGAGGCTGTGGTAGCATTCGGTTCGCTGGTTACGGGATCGAGACGGCGCCGAAGGCCTGTGGCATTGGCCGCTTTATCGAAGGGGTAGAGGGCACATAAAATCACTCTGCTGTGCGCATCGATGAGATCGCAGGTAGCGAGGGCCCAGCGGGCACGCCACCAACAATCGCCGGGCCAGGGCGACAATCCCGATTCGCCGAGAGCGTTTGCCGCCCGGCCCAAAACGCTCTGCAAACCATCGACTGAGCGCAGAGCTCGGCTGGTAACGTAACCAAGCCCAAGCCAACTCAATGATGAGCGCACGCACCCGACGGTTGCCCGCCTTGCTGATCCCCTGTTCCCGCGTACTCTCGCCACTGGCATACGGTGTTCCGGTCACCCCCGCGGCCGCTCCCACCTCCCGGCGGTTGTGAAACCCTCGCCACCCAAAAAACTCCATCACCAACACACAGGCACTGCCCTGCCCCCGCCCTCGCAACCGCGGCTCAAGGCCAGCACCTGCTTCAGCTCCGGCCGCTCACATCCCTCAAGCCGCTTCAGCCTCTCCACCTCCAACCCCCGAGTCCCAGGGCGCCGAGGTAGCGGCCCGTCTGCGGGAGGCTAAGCTTGTTGCCCCAGCGCTCTTGCCCTTCGAGATCGCGAGCGTGTGCCTCAAGAAGCTCAATTGTCACCCCGAGCAGCGAGAGGCGCTGCTGGCCGCACACCGGCTGTTCACGCGTCTTGATATCAATCAACCCGAAGTGGAGCTTCCCGAAGTCGTCGAACTGGCGCATCAAGCCGGACTCACCGCCTATGACGCGAGCTATCTTTGGCTGGCGCGTTGTCTGCAGGCAGAGTTGGTGACGCTCGATGGGCGGTTAGCGCGTGCGGCCGCGGAGACGTAGCGAGGGCACTCGCGCACCCCTCACCGCTCCCCGCACTGATCCCAGGAACGTCCTCGGGGCGCCGAAGGCATTGGCAGAGCATCGTAGGTCGGAACCGGCTCCGTCGGGTTCCGCCAAAACAGCATCCAAACACCCCGAAAGCGCCGACGGATCGCGCAACGGCAATCGGTTCCTCAAAGCTGTTCACCCGTCGCCCATGCGTCTACGCGGGCTCATCATTGGTTAATGTCCAAACAACCACTAGAGG
>JBOGQL010000111.1:0-7325 GCA_050748985.1 Nitrososphaera sp.
TGATAAAGCTCGAACAGAAATTCGGCCTCCAGAACCCCCAGATTTCCGTGCTTGAGGTTACCAGCCCCGAGCTAAATCCCAATATCATGTGCAACAGAATCGCGCAGCTCATTGAACGTGGGACTGCGTTCAGAAGGGCAGCCATGTGGTCGATTAATACGATCATGAATGCCGGCGCCCTTGGTGTTGAAGTTAGTATTGCAGGGAAGCTACGGACAGAGCGGGCTCATTTTGAAAAGCATACAGTTGGTGTGGTTCCGAAAAGCGGAAACATAGCTGGTCACATCGTTAGGGCCGGAGTAACTCACGTGCTGACAAAAATGGGCCTTATGGGCATTCAGCTGAAAATTGCATCCAAGGCATTGCTACCTCAGGAATTCGAGCTAAAAGACGGATCGGCCACCGGTGAAGCCGCAGCACCCGCACCACCAAGTGAGGCTCTCGGCGCTGCTCCGCAGCAGACAGGAGGAGGACAGAATGGCTAGGCTTAAGCTGAAGACGATACGCGAATTGAACGACCATGACCTTGCGGAGAAGCTTGCTGAGCTGAAGGCGGATCTCGCAAAACTTCGGCTCGAAAAATCAAAGGGCACATTGAAGAAGCAGACGGCAAACCTCCGCTGGCTCCGGCGTGACATTGCCCGGATGTTGACGATCCTAAACGAAAGGAAGGCAGAGAAGAAATGACGTTGACTGCTGATAACATTCTCTCGCATGAAATAATTGGACTTGGCGTTAGGCTGCTCGAGTCAACCGATCCAAGGCTTGAAGGCCTGAACGGTACCGTGGTCTTTGAAACTAGGAACACATTTTCGGTCAGGCAGAACTCAGGTCGCATAATACAGGTTGCAAAGAAAGTTGCGAAAAGGATCGAGGTACAAACACGACCTGGCGTTTGCTTTATAAGTGGTTCGTCTTTGATAGGAAGACCCGAGGATCGGTTATCGCGACTGAATTGATGGTTGATGATTCATGGCTAGAAATATTGGCGTTTCAGTCGTTTCCCCCCGGAAAACCTGCAAAGATGACCTCTGTCCTTTCCATGGCACCCTATCGGTCAGAGGCAAACTTCTGACAGGAATTGTGGCGAGCTCGAAGGCTAAAAACATGGTAGTCGTGTCACGCGAATATCCAAAGTCCACCCGCAAGTACAAGAGGCTTCAGAGGAGCCGGTCCAAGGTTCATGCGTACCTTCCTGAATGCATCGATCTCAAGGAAGGAGATGAAGTCAGGATAGCCGAGTGCAGGAGAGTTGCGAAAACCGTATCGTTTGTCGTGATTGAGGTGAATAGGAAGGATGTCGGCGGGAACTAAGTCAAGGGCAGTCTCTGCCAAGGGAGTCGAGGAATTCCGGCCGTATATCACCAGAGCAATACCGACTACCGCCAACCTTGTTTGCGCCGATAACACAGGTGCCAAGATTCTTCGTGTAGTCCAGGTCACAAGATACAAGGGAAGGCATTCAAGGCAGCCTGCCGCGGCGGTAGGAGATTTCGTTATAGTCACGGTCAAAAAGGGCCCCTCGGAGCTCAGAAAACAGGTTTTTGGCGCAGTGATTGTCAGGCAAAAATATCCCATCAGGCGGCTGAGCGGTGTCCGCGTGTCTTTTGAGGATAACGCGGCCGTCCTTGTGACGCCAGAGGGCGAGATCAAGGGGACAGACATCAAGGGTCCAGTGGCGTCTGAAGCGGCCGAAAAATGGCCAAGAATCGCGAACCTGGCCGGGATGATAATATAGGTGAGCAATGATGGCAGACATTAATCCGAAACTTGCTGATGTCCCGAAGCATCGCCGCGACGGTATGCTCTCGGCGCCTCTCGCAGATAGCCTTCGGGAACTTTACAAAAAGCGGACTGTCCGGGTGGTGAGAGGCGATTCGGTGAAGGTCATGCGCGGCGAATACAAGGGAGTTGAGGGCAAGGTTGAAAACGTTGACACCGAGCGCGGCACATTGAATATCGAAGGAGTACAGAGGGAAAAGATTCGCGGCGGTCAGGTAAAGGTTCCGATCCATGCTTCCAAAGTTATGATCACCAACCTGAAATTGGAAGACAAGTACAGGTCTAACAAGATTCAGGGCGAGAAGGCAAGAGAGGAAGAGAAGGAAAAGAAGGATATCGCGGGGGAGCTCGCTGTAGAGAAACAAGAAGCCAGGGAGGATAAGGCGTAATGGGCAAGAAAGGCGGCGATACCCGGGTAAACAGACAGATGGCGCCTGCGTTCTGGGACATAAAGAGAAAGCATGCCCAGTTTGTCGTTAGAGTAAGGCCGGGTCCGCATCCAAAGCATAGATCATACCCTCTTGGCATGATTCTTAGAGATGTCCTGAAAGTTGTAAACACAATGCAGGAATCCAGGCGCGTGCTAGTTGAAGGCAAGGTCAAAGTCGACGGTGTCGTGAGGCGGGACCCGAATTTGGCTGTGGGCCTAATGGATGTGATCGAGCTGTCCACAGGCCAGACCTATCGCATGGTTCCAAAAGATTCGATGTTGCTGACCGCGATCGCAATTGACAAGTCAGAAAGCAATGTCAAGCTTGCAAAAGTTACCAGCAAGACGACCATCAAAGGAAAAAAGCTCCAATACGGATTCCATGATGGCAAAACCATCATAACGGACCAGAAGTTCAATGTTGGCGATAGCTGCCTGATGCAGCTACCAGAGGTCCAGATCAAGAACCACATCGCTTTTGAAAAATCGGCTACTGCGCTCATAATACTGGGAGATAACGCCGGCCGGATAGGCAAGATCGATAAGATTCAGGATGGGATCTTCTCTCTGCCAACAAGAGCCCTTATTTCTTATGATGACAAGTCCGTTGAAATGCCTGTCGAGATGGTCATGGCCGTGGGTCCAGACAAACCAGTGATAAAGGTGAGTTGATAGCTTGAGTCAGCAACTGCAGGAAAACACGATGAAAAAGATAGGTGTGGAGAAGTTGGTGATCAACATCGGCGTCGGCAAGTCTGGAGAGCCAATAGAAAAAGCAAAGAAGGCGCTGCTGGAGCTCACGGGGCAGCAATCCGCAGTCCGCGGCGCAAAAAAGACTGTGAGGGATTTTGGAATACACAAGGGCGAACCAATTGGCGCCGTTGTCACGATGCGAAGGGAGCCGGCGATCGATTTTCTAAAGCGCGTTCTAGTGGCAAAGAAGAACGTTCTCAAAAGGTCATCTTTTGATGATTTTGGAAATATTTCACTTGGCATACACGAACACATCGATATTCCGGGCACAAAGTACAACCCCGACATCGGGATATTCGGGATGGACGTCAATGTCACGCTGAGCAGGCCGGGATATAGGATCGCAAGGAAGAGTAGAAAGAGCGGCAGGATAGGCAGGCATCACAGGATAAACCGGGAAGAGGCGGTTGACTTCTTCAAGCAGGAATTCGGGGTCGAGATAGAGTAACATGCCAAAGCCAAGAACCTACGAAGAAACAGGGAGAAAGAAGCTTGCACATGGTAGGGGAACGAGATGGTGCAAAAGGTGCGGCGCATATAACGGTCTCATAAGGAAATACAACCTAATGCTTTGTAGACAGTGCTTCAGAGAAGTCGCGATCAGTCTGGGGTTTGCAAAATACGAATGAGGAGAATATGAAATGCCAGCGCTAAATGTCATTTCCAACCTTTTCACGACCATCTACAATAACGAGTCGAGGAGAAAGAAGGAATGCATTGTGGTCCCCGCATCAAAGTTTGGTAGCGAAGTACTGCGCGTAATGCAGAAGCACCGATACATCGGAGAATTCGAGCAGGTGGATGACAGCAGGGCGGGTAAATTCAGGATACAGCTGCTGGCGAAGATCAACAAATGCGGAATCATTACGCCGCGCTTTTCCGTAAAGAAAGACAGGTACTTTGACTGGGAACGACAATTCCTCCCCGCCTACAACATGGGCATATTGCTTGTATCCACCAGCAAGGGGATAATGTCTCATCATGACGCGCAGTCTCAGGGATTAGGAGGGGTTTTGGTTGGCTACGTCTTCTGATCAGGAAATACTGGCAGAAGTTGAGGCGCCGGCGAGCGTAAAGGTCTCGAAGGAAGGCAATGTGGTCTCGGTCAAGGGTAAACTAGGGACAGTAAAGAAGGACTTTACAAGGCTGCCGGCCACCATTACCGTAGAGGGAAACAAGGTTAGGGTCAAGCCCTATGGGACACGCAAGAAGGACCTGGCTGTGACACACACGGCTAAGAGCATTCTAGAGAGCATGATAAATGGTGTTGAAAAGGGCTATACGTACAAGCTGAAAGTGATATTCGCACACTTTCCAATTTCAGTCAAAGTGAAGGGAAAGGAAGTGTATGTCGAGAACTTTTTCGGCGAACGCTCACCTAGGGTCTCGATAATTCGGGGAGACTCGACAAAGGTCAGTGTCGCCGGAGAAGATGTCTTAGTCCAGGGTCCGAGTCTGGAAGATGTCTCGCAAACCGCCGCCAACATAGAGCAATCGACAAGGATAAAGGACAAGGACCAGCGCGTCTTTTTGGACGGCCTCTACATTTTCTCGCGCGAAGAAGGCATTTAGCTGCAATTAGACTCCCAAAGATTTATTTTGTGCTTGAATTTGCTCTAGTATTGCGCCGCTGTAGCTCAGCATGGTAGAGCAAATTCGTAGCGCAATATCTGTGCTTTGAAGCTCAACTGGCTGTTAACCAGTGGGTCATCAGTCCGAGTCTGATCAGCGGCGCTACCAATTTTACAGAATCCCGTCACGATAGCTTTATAGCGCATCCCGCGTGCAATCTTCTAGCAAAATTGTCCACTGCGTGACCAGCTGACTTGGCCAAGAACAATGACGTTCCTCACGATGACACAGGCAGAAAATCGTCCGTTGAAGATCAGCTGAAAGGAAAGACCCTGCAGGTCTACATGTACATGGTTAGGAAAAAGGATCCTGTGGGGGTCAGGGAGGTGCAGCGTGATCTCGGCTTCTCAAGCCCAAGCGTGGCCAATTATCACATTGACAAGCTAGTGGAACTCGCGCTGATCAGGCAGGACGAGTATGGCAGGTATTTCGTAGTGCAGAAAGTTCAGGTGGGTGTCCTGCAGGCGTTCGTAAACATCGGAGGATTGGCGGTGCCAAGGTTATCGTTCTTTGCGGCTTTTTTTACCACAATGCTTATCGCGTATCTTGTCCTGAATTTTGGAGATTTGAACGTCTACGCGATTGGATTTGCGGTTGCAGGAACCGCAGCGTTCTGGTTCGAAACGATCCGGGTTTGGATTAAAAGACCGATTACCTGACACAGCAAGACGCGATTTTTCAAATCAGATCAAATTACGATGATGTCAAGCGCCACAGCATCCGCCAGCAGGTCGAGATGACGGTTGGCGACTACGTAGCCGTTCTTGATTTCGGTCGACGCAAGCCACCTGTTCGTTGAGCTGAATAACCTTTCTTTTTTCATTCGCTTTTCGATCTCTTCTACGTCGAGCTCTCTTTCTTCAACCTCTTCAGTCTCTGTGTGTTTGATCGTCAGCAGAACCTTCTTCACAAGGACCCTGCGCCCAAACCTCTGCGAAAAGTCTCGGGCGTTTTCGTCAATTTCGATCAGCTTGATCTTGATTTGCAATCTGTTCAGAGCGTCGCGACTTGTGAGGAGCCTTTCGTCAATAAAACGGTCATAGCTCATGTACAGGCTACACTCTGAGCTCGCAGTTATATTAATGTCGAGATTAGGTGGGCGCGAATCGGTAGAAGACGGTGCCGTCTTCGTGAATGCCGCAATCAATCATCATAACATTCATTCCCTCCCTGAGCGAATGTCTATCAAAGGAACCGACAAGCCTGATATCATCGATCTGAATTACGCCGAATAATCCTTCTCTCCCTTTGACGTGGGAGCAAGAGAGCTCGAGCAGCCTACCCGTCCTCTTACCCTCCTTCATGGCTGTTCGTGACAGGCAGCGTGGACAGGTAGGAGAGGGCGGCCATGCCTTGCTCCCGCAAGATACGCAGACAGGGATTCTGAACTCTCTCCTTTTCAGGAATTCAACGAATTCTTTCATCTATTTTATACACCTATAATCATGACCGTTGCGGAAGAGCCGGCGGCAGCCAAGTTGTGGACCAGGCCGGTTTTGCAGTTCTTGACCTGAGTCGGACCAGCTAGGCCTGAGAGCTGGGCGGCGACTTCAGCAACCTGAGCGACGCCCGTGGTTCCGACTGGATGCCCACATCCTATTACTCCTCCCCGGGGATTTATGGCTACATTTTCCTGATCCACGAATTTGCCGCCGGTGCCTTTTCCAGTAAAGCCCAAATCCTCATAGGCGAGTATTTCCAAAATAGTAAATGCGTCATGCAGTTCTGCAACGTCTATTCGCGAGGGTTTGGTCCTTGCCATCGCGTACGCGTCTTGAGCTGCAACCTTTGCCGCCTCGATTGTACACAGGTCGCCTGTCGAATTAGCAAAACTGGCTGAACTAGTGCGCTGACCAATGCCCCTTATCCATACAGGATTGTCTGTAATCTTGCTCGCCTTATCTTCAGATGCAAGCAGCACTGCAGAGGCCCCGTCACAAGGAGCGGAACAGTCGAGCAACTTGATTGGATCTGCTATCCTTCTTGACGCCATGACTTCTTCAAGAGTCACCGGGTCCCTGAAAAGTGCCTTGGGATTCTTTGTCGCGTTACTGCGGTTCTTGACCGATACCAAGGCCATCTGTTCTTCGGATGTTCCGAACCTTCTCATGTGCGCTTTCGCGAATAACGCCGCCCAGTGGACGGGAAACATGAATGACCCGCGGGTAACGTCCCATTGCAGCTTGTTTCCGGCGCTGTCTTTCTTTTCGGCACCGACCACAAGCGCCACTTCGCATAATTCTGATGCGATTAGCGAATAGGCGGAGGCAACCGCATTGGTGCCGGAATTGCAGAGGTTGTCGAGCCTGTAAGAAATCTTTGGCTTTATTCCGAGCATTTCGGAGACTATCGTGGAGCTATATTGTTCCGTTGTGCAGCTGGAAAGCAGAACCGCGTCGATTTCGTTCCTTTCAACGCTACTGTTCCTCAAGATATCTATGCATGGTTCGCATGCCAGGTCAAAAATGCCTTTTTCAGAGTCTCTGGAGAAGTTTGAGCTTGCCTGCGAGACGATAGCTACCCTGCGCATTACTGGAAGGTTGACAGCAGCTCCCTAAATGAACTTTCTGTGCTGCCCACCGGGTTGACCTGGATTATCGGCAGAGTGATGCCCGCGGAAATAAATCTTGAAAGGGACGCATTGCAATCCTTTTGGTCGCCGCAAACGGTGAGCGACTCCAGCATCCTATCAGAAACGCACTCGGCAGCTGCCTCTCCGCCGCTCTTG
>JBOGQL010000112.1:0-1782 GCA_050748985.1 Nitrososphaera sp.
AGGCACGGTGGCCGTGAATGCGCTAGGCCAGATTACTTTCAGATAGTGCCGCTGGGCGGCGTCGGCGTCGTTGAAACCGTAGGATGCGTTGAGGAGATACTCGCCCATGAAGGCCATTGCCCCGGGCGAGACCGTTACCGCCGTGGCCTCGATCAACTGCTTCGAGAATATGGTCACATAATCCTTGCGCAGCCTGGAAAAGACGGAGGCAACTGCGGCATAGCGCCCTGGTGGTGCGTCAAGGAGGTACACCCACCCCTCAGCGGAGTAGTTCGACAGGATGAATTGGTCCTGGGCGAACAGGCCCTTCTCGCCGTCCACTCTGACGAAATAGACTCGCTGGCTCGCCCGGGTGAATATCGCGAGTCCGTTGGGGGGTCGAACCTGCACGGATATGCCGATGCCCCCTCGGTCGGGCCCACTGCGTGTCGGTAGTCCAGTGGCGCATCCCATCAGCGCAAGCAGCGCGAGCGCGAGAGACACCTTGGTCATAGCCCTCATCACGCGTTCCTCCGGGGGCCGGGAATGACGCCGCGGCACGATCCCGAGCGCAGCTGCCAGGGGTCAAACCTTACTCCACTACATAGAACCAGTTCCCATTCACGAAACGCATGGTAAAGGCATCGAGATCGTCGTGCCGATATGTTACCCTCGCACGCGTCGGTTCGCTCGGGTCGATCCTCATGGAGTGCACTGACCCGGGTCGCACGGTTCCATAGATCATTTTAAACCACGCCTCGATTTTCGGCACCGCTTCTTCCCTGGCGGCCCCACCCGCTATTCCCATCCGGGTCCGCGTGTTTTCATCGAGGTGCACGAAACGAGCCGCCGCGGTCCAGTCGCCCTTCCTGAGCGCCACTAACAGCTCTTCGGCCCGCGACTGTGCGCTTTCGGGCGTCTGCGCCTCTGCCCGCGGCAACCCATCACCGGCTCCCCCAAGTAGCACCGCAACAATGAGAGCCAAGGCCTGAGGCGCCACTCTGTACGCCGAACCCCGGATCGTGCCTTGAATCATGTACCTTCGCCCGCCTAACGCCAGAGTTCACTGGCGCGCCGCTTGCGGCGCGTCCGGTGCAACGATGAGTTAGCCTGCGTTATCGACCCGCCGCCACGCACCTCGCTGGACCTCAGCAAAGAACCGTTCGATAAGCTGAAAGTACTGCTTGCAGTAAGCAACGGCCTCATGCTTCGTCCCATGCGGGTCTTCGTACCAAAAGACATTCATGTCTTCCAGAGGCAGCGTCGCCCGCCCTCCGCGAACAACGAGTCCGGGACCGTAAGCGTTGCCCTCTGTGATGGCTAAGCCGCCTAGAGGCTTGGGGACATGGAAGAAACCAGCTTGACCGCTACGGTGAATGACTTTCCGTCGCTCTTCAGTAAGCGGATGATCTAGAACTGCCTTTGCCTCAGCCGACGAGTCAAACCAAGCGTCGAAGCGTCGCCGCTCTGTCTCTTGACTTAGGGTGAATCCCGTGCGGTGAACGGGTAGTCTCTCTCTCCAACCCATCTCGTGTCGCGCAACATATAGGACGCTTCGGGCAGCGGAGAGAAAGGCATTCACCGTAGGGTAGAACTCCTTCATCTTCTCGATTCCAGCGAGCCGTTCAAGCTGAAACCTCGCTTCCCGAAACTTGGTAAGGATGGGATCGTCCGGCATCATCTCGAACAGTCCCTTCGTGCGCGGGCTAACTATGAGTAGGCTGTTCCGTATAACTCCCCATCCGGGTCAGGATATCACGCTGCCCGGGAATTCGACGGCAATGTTACCGTATTTTTCATCGG
>JBOGQL010000113.1:0-1678 GCA_050748985.1 Nitrososphaera sp.
GAGTCGGTCTTGCTGATAGTCAGGGTCCCGCTAGCGCCGACGGTGAGGCCCCCGAGGACCTTGGTCCCGCGCTTGCTCCGCGCCGACAGCGTCCCGGTCCCCGAAGTGACGTTCGGGTCCGGCCCGGGGATCACGAGGTCGAGCGTCTGGCTGAGCACCTGGTTGTCGACGCTCACGGTAATGCCTGTCTTGGGACGCGCGTCGGGCTTGACGAAGAACATGGTGGTCAAGACCTTGCCGTTCTGGGTCACGACCGCGCCGGTTTCATCGGTGACAATCGAGGGGCCGACGATGATGTCGGAGCTGTTCGTGGTCACGGTTGACGTCGCGCAGAAGCTCCCCACGAACGTCACCGGCACGTGCATCCCGGCGGCGGCCGCATCGGGGGTGAAATAGCTCACCGAGGACCCCTGCGCCTCCGCGGCGTTAAACGTGATGAAGACATCGGTCATCGACTTGTGCTGCGCGGCGATCCACGCATTGCTGCGCGCGCTCTTCGAATACCGCACCTCGTCGATGGTCCCGGTGAAGTTGAACCCGCGATTGGCGTCCCCTTCCTCCCCGATCACGAGCGGGTTAGTGTTCGACACGCCGCTGAAGGATGCATTGGTGCCCGAAGCGGAGCTGGCCCCATCGATGAAAATCCTGGCTTCGGAAATATTGTCAGTCCATCGCGCCACCAGGTAGTGCCAGCTGTTATCATTGACGACGGTCGCGCCGTAGGCCCGCGCCTGATTGGTCCCGTCCCACAACCAGAAATCCGGCTTGCCAGTATCGTTGACGTGGAGTTGCCAATCGCTGCTCCCGGTCTTCTTGTTCACCACGAACTGATAACTACCGGACGACGAGGTCTTGACCCAGGCCTCGACGGTGATCGAATCCGTGGAGCTCATCCCTAACGCGTTGCCCGTATCGGCCACATCGACATTATGACCACTCGCTCCGGTAAAAGCATCGGCGCCGTTGATCTTCCCGCTGGCGGATCCCTGGGTCGTCACACTCACCACAGTGGAGTCTTTCGCGTTGCACGTCGAATCGAGGTGGGAACCCGTGGTCTCTTTGAGGTGGTGGACCATCCGGAAGCTGCCGTCCCAGACCGCGCCCTTGTCCTGGCCATCGGGGGCCGTGGCGTTGCCGTAGTACATCCAGATGTGGTCGGTGGTGGACGAGGCATCGATTTGCGGGACCTTGACCCAGACGTAGGAGTTGCCGGATTCGTTCCATTGCTCGATCTCGTGGGCGAGCTGGGTCGTCCCATCGGAGTCATAGAACCGGAGGTCCTGGCCCGCATTCTGGGTCTGGCCGTAGTTGATGCGGCCGCTGTTGAGCACCACCAGGACCGGAAAGTCGATCAGATTCTCGGCCTGGGCCGAGTTGTTAAAGGTGAGCTTCCGTTTGTACTGCCAGTTGCAGGGGGAGGCGCCTGGGGGCGGGCAGTCCTGCACCAGCTCGGTGCCGAGCGACGTGGTCAGCGCGGGGTTCTGCCAGAGCGTGAGGGCGACGTTGTCCGTGTAGTGCGTATTCGGATAATTGACGGGTCGAGGGTGCGACCAGTAGTGACCCGTGGAAAACTTATTGATCTTATTGGTAAGGGGGTCACCCAAATTCTTTCCCGTTGCTGTAATCTCCAGATTTCCGTCGAGCCACAACCTTGCCTCACCTGCCGTGGGGGAGATTG
>JBOGQL010000114.1:0-1585 GCA_050748985.1 Nitrososphaera sp.
CGGTAAGCTAGCCGAGATCCTTTTCTTTTCTGCAGGCATCACAAGAGAAGTAAGGTATGATTCTGGTACTTTTTACATGCGCGCCGCGTCTGTCTCGAATATAAAGGACTTGCTTATCGCTGATCAGTATTAAATGGACCCTTGTTCTGGCCCCCATAAGAAGAACAGCTTCATAGTCCAACTTCCGTTCTCTAGTCAAAGGACTGATTCGTACTAACATGAAATAAAGTGAAAAAGGTACGATTGTCGCGGCGGGAGTAACGACATCATATGGGGTTTTACCAGTTATCCATGTAAGTCTTTTTGTATTGGTTCCAGAGCTCGTCTTTGATTCTCCGCACAAGACCGTGCAGCTCATGATTATCATTTAGTTCGTTCAGCTTAATCGTTGACAAGCCAAGTGATTCGAGCTCTGCAATCAAGTAATTCTGTTCGAAGCCATCTCTGTGGGAAGATTTCGTTTGCGAGATCCCTCCTTGGATTATGCGCACTCTACCAGTGCTGTTTTCCCATTAGTACCAGTCTGCTCGTTTCTTGACCGCGAGCTTGACGCCGGTCTATTGCGGACTCTAGGGCTATTTTGCTCGATTCTTGTCCGTTGCCTTCCGAAGCGGTCTTCGAGATAGTCTGAAAAGCATCCTGGACAGAATGCATGTCTGTTCACATCGGCAGCGTGTTTAACTTGCAGCCCGCACATCGCACAAAGGATGGTTTTCACCTTAGACCTATTGATCGGGGTTTCAATTTTGCTCATACAAATAATTCAATGTCATCACATTTATCATCAAGTTTGTAGGGATTCATTACGTATCGTGTGCCTCTAGAACTTTGTTCTTCCTGCGAAAAACTGACCGAATCGCTGAATGAAAATTCTTAATGCTTTATAGTGCGTGATGGGGAGAAAAAAGTAGTGGTGGACGTTAGTTTTCACTTCTTAAAGGGCTACCTTATTAGAGGCAGCAAAGAAGGCAAGGTCTACCAACTTTTAGATTTGCTTACGCATAAAGAATACGATAGATTGTTTGGCTATAGAACGACATAGTTGTTGTTGCTATAGCTCAGTTGACTCTTCAAGAGACTTTCTTGCTCTTTCGCTTTCCACGAATATCCAGGCTATCGAGCCGTCCCTGTTCTGAGTTATCTTGTTAGACCTTTCCAAATAGGCAAGAGCTATGCTAAGCGTGCCATATTGAACCCCTCTTGGTAGTGCCTTCCAGAGCTTGGTTTTTGACTCAAAGTACTGCTCCTTCCTGATGGTATCCTCTATCATTTCCAGAGTGTCAAGGCGCGGCATGATTGGCCTGCGTGCAGGCTGCGATACATGATGCTTCTTTGGAGTGGTTCTCGTGTCATGTAATCCTCCCTTTCTTTCCGGTCGTTTTAAAATACTCATGGTTTCATTCTGCTCCTGCATTTGTTCTATGGACAAAGGACTATTTATACATTAGTGTATATACAACTATGTATATGGCGAATGACCAGTTACTTTTTACTAGTCCATGAGCTTTTTGTCACCTTGTAATAAGTATTGTAAAGCCATACGAAATCATGAACCGCCCAATGACCATACTTCATGCCCGCTTTT
>JBOGQL010000115.1:0-3442 GCA_050748985.1 Nitrososphaera sp.
TTGCCAGCCTTTCATGAAGGCTGTAGTACATTTTCGCTGGATCGCCACCAGGCAGATCGGTTCGCCCGCAGGTTCCGACGAACAGGGTATCACCGGTAAACACGGACTGTCCGCCGAGCACCAGGCATATGCTGTCCTCGGAGTGCCCAGGAGTATGCAGCACAGTCAGCTTGAAATTCCCCACTTCTATAGACTGCCCTTCTTTCACAGCGATATCCTTGAGCAGCTTTGAATTTTCATGCTGTATTATCTTGGCCCCGGTAACAGAGGCAACCTGCTCATTTCCGAGAACGTGGTCAAAGTGCGTGTGAGTATTGATAACGTACTTTGCCTTCCAACCGTTCTTCTTCAGCGCGCTGAACACTTTGTCAAGATCCCACGAGGGATCAATCACGGCTGCATGTTCGCTATTCTCATCGGCAACAATGTAGGTGAAGTTCGCCATCTGACCGACCAAGATCTGGACGACCTTCGGGTTCATAGTACGCCTTTTTCCGCCTCCGGCGGTATCCCTATCAATTCCACGTGAACTTTACCTGTATACTTCGCGCCTTTTGCTAGACCCACTTTGGGTCTGTGAAATGTCACTGTGGCATCGGCTTTCACGCACGTGTCGTGTATCGTGCCTGTGTTCGGATCAAAGCCGGAAGGCACGTCTACAGCGATAACATAGGCATTGTGATTTCCATTTATTGCTTCTATCGCGGACGCGAATGGCTCGCGAATTGCGCCTTTGATGCCTGTACCAAATATACTATCAAGTATGATATCAGCCTTGGCGATGCGATTCCTTACGCCTTCGGTCAGCTCGCTGCCAAAGATTATCTCAATGGAATCCATTTTCTCGATTATTGACCAGTTGAGCCTGGCTTCCTCGCTTCTCAGGTCAGAGGGGGATCCAAGGAGCGCAACTGTGATTCGGGCCCCGTATCCTGCCAGATGGCGCGATGCTACGAAGCCGTCGCCGCCGTTGTTTCCCGTGCCGCACACCGCCAGGACTCTCTTTCGCTTCAACCTGCCTTTGAACTTGGCGGCTACAAAATCCGCCACGCCATGGCCGGCATTTTCCATCATCAGATATCGGCGCATCCCGAGCAGGGAGTGTCCGTTCTCCTCTATTCTGTACATCTGGTCAGAGCTGATGGCTCTATTTTTCAAGTTCCGATAGAGCAGCAGAAATTCAGCCCAACATAAAAACTATCTAAAAAGAATTGGTGCTACGCTTCAGGCTGGGGGACCATCATCTGGCCCATCTGATCGTACGCCTTCATGAAGCGCAGCCCTTTCTCGGTAGTTCTGTACGTCAACTCGCCTTCCTCGTACGCAAGCAAACCGTTCTCCATCAACATCGAGAGGTACTCTTTCAGCTGCGTGTAGGAGAGGTATGCCTTGTACATTATCCTGGTCTTGGTAGCGCCGCCGTTCGCAGCGTCCAATATTGACGCAATGAGATCAGTCCTGCTTCGGTATTTCATTCGTTCCTGTAGAGGCTCCATCTAATTTAAGTCAGACGAAATCGCATTATAGTAGAATGTTCTATTCGGAATTCTGGTCTATGAAGTGTTTGAAGTCAGCCGAAATATCGGCAACATCGGCAAGCGATAGAGTGTCCGACTTGTCTTTGCGGCTCCAGACTATGTACCCGTCCCCGTCAATCACTATCGCGCCACATCTCTCAAGGTATCGCACCGCGGCGTTCAGCTGCAATGGCGTAAGCGAGGGAACCATCTTGGCGAGCTCTTTGAGCTTTGGATAGTCATCGCGGCTGCTGATGGCGTCCATGAGCATGATGATATCTCCCTGGGACACCGCGTTAGCGGGTCGCTGCTTCCTGTTTCGCGGCTTTTTGGATTGAATGGACTATACGCGACAACAATGCACTAAAACTTTTTCTCGGTCCTATGGGACGCGAATCTCTTTCGTGCATGCTTCGGTTAGGGAGAAACTCTTGCGCCCTATGCTAGAGCCGCAATCCCAGCAAGAGGCAAACGAATGAGCGAAATGTTGGCCCGCTAAGAATCGTCACGGAGATCTGGGATAACGAGAGCTGTCACAGAACAGGCTAACCTAGAGTGGGAATGCAAGCGTAGACTTTTCTAGACTCAGAAGTGGGACGTAGAGCGACTGCGCATCCGATCCGATCAAATCAATGAAAGTGAAGTCTCCTGTCAACCTCTTGAGCTGGATGAATTTCTTCGGAGGTTTTTCATTCTGAATTACGTAGTGAATTGTGACTCCGCCAACGGCACCCGTTTGAATGAAGAGAATGTGCTTGTCCTTGTAATTGATGTAGTACAGCATTGGGATGACTCCCAGCATGGATTGCGCAGAGTAAATTATTACTTTAAGCATATCCTCCAGGTTGTGGTACTTCAAATATACCATGTCATTATGTTCCATGATGCTGTGCTATACTAGCGCCGAATATTTGTGCTTTGGGAATCTTTGGCACTGACAATTGAGCCTATCCGCCTTAGAGCAGTATCAACGTATTCCTTTTTGCTGTCGTACCCAACGAAATGCCTTCCCGTCTTCAGCGCTGCCACGCATGTTGTTCCGACGCCGCAGAACGGATCAAGGATGATATCGTTTTCAAAGCTGTAGAGCTGGACGCACCGATAGGGGAGCTCGAGGGGAAATGGCGCAGGATGACCGGCCCTTGTTGCCGACTCTGCGGGGAATTCCCAGACACTTTTAGTGTACGTTAGAAACTCATCCCTTGTTATCGTGTCATTTCTGTCCTCGGCTAACCGCGAGTATGCCCCCTTGGAAAACATCAAGATGTATTCATGGGTGTCCCTTAACGAAGGGTTTGCCGCCGATTGCCAGCTTCCCCAAGCCGTCGACGCGCCGGCGCTGGAGCCCTTGTTCCATACTACCTCGCCCCTCATCAGGAATCCGATCGCGAGCATATCCTGGATAACGTAGTGGTGAAGCGGGATGTACGGCTTCCGCCCCAAGTTAGCGACATTGACACATGCGCGACCTCCGGTGACTAGCACCCTGTGAACTTCAGAAAATACTGCCCTGAGCAAACCTCTGTACTGATCAAGAGTCAGGTCATTGTCGTAGGTCTTGCCAACGTTATAGGGAGGAGAAGTGATTGTAAGGTGGATGCTCGAATCAGGAAGCTCATCCATCCTCTCGCTGCTCTTACAGAGGATTGAGTCGAGAAACCGGGCAGGCACAGGGTTTTCCACGCGGTCCTCCTCGGTAGGCTGTCCGGTTCCTTCTGCGTACAGCCTCCGTCCGTAGAACTTGGTTGAGTCGTGGCCCTCTCGCCTCGATACCCCAAAACTGCTAGTCTCCGTCGACCGTCTGCGACTTCTGACCACAGTTACGCAGGAGATTGCAGAAATAATAGTCTTATTGCTATAATGTTTCCACCAGCCGTCGGCTAATTGCCAATTGTTGCAGGACGAAATTAATGCAGGAAAGGAAG
>JBOGQL010000116.1:0-11681 GCA_050748985.1 Nitrososphaera sp.
GTATTAATATCGTCTCAAGACTAGCTAGAAATAACATAATAACGGCGTTTTGTTCCCCCCGCACGATATTAACTTAACGAAACCAGAAACTTAATGTATTGAAGCATGACATGGTTGCATGGAAAAAATGCAGGCTGCGAGCAGACCGAGACTCTTTGGGACAAACGGCGTGCGCGGCGTGTACGGCCAGGATCTTACTCACGATCTTGTAATTGATCTCTGCTATTCCCTTGCCACTTATTTTCATGACGGCCCAGTGGCTGTCGGCAATGACGGAAGGCATTCCGGCCCCGCACTTTCCAGGATTGTCAGGTCCACTCTGAATTCAGCCGGTCTTGACGTGGCTAACGCGGGTCTCGTACCGACGCCATGCCTCCAGTACGCGGCAAAGAGGCTCGGTTACAAGGGCGGAATCATGATAACCGCGTCCCACAACCCTCCCCAGTATAACGGCATCAAGCCCACTGCGGCAGATGGCGTTGAAATTTCAAGAGAGGACGAGCTCAGGGTCGAGGATATCTATTATTCCAAGAACTTTTCCAGAGTCGACGGCACCGGCCGCGATGTTGATGATAATAGAGTTATCAACTCCTACGTCGAATCCGCTCTTTCGCTCGTAGACGCGGACAGAATAAGAGAGAAAAAGTTCACCGTAGTAATGGACACGGGAAACGGCGTGCAGGCACTCGTTGCCCCAGTGCTGGCGCAAAAACTGGGATGCAGGGTGATTGTTGTCAATGGCGACATCGACGGCGATTTTCCCGGCCGCGGCTCAGAGCCCACCCAGGAGAACCTCGGAGTCATGGCAGACACGGTCAGGAGATCGGGCGCGGATTTTGGCGCGGCGTACGACGGGGATGGCGACAGGAGCATTTTCTGCGACGAGACCGGTGCGACACACTGGGGGGACAGAACCGGCGCGCTACTCGTCAAGCACCTGCTTTCAGAAAGGCACAACGGAGCAGAAGTAGTATGTCCGATCAACACCACAATGCTGCTTTCCATGGTTGCTGAGCAGGCGGGGTCAAAGGTCGTCTACACAAAAGTGGGAAGCGTCGAGGTATCAAGGGAGATGGTCAAGCGAAAGGCGCTACTCGGGCTCGAAGAGAATGGAGGGTTCATGTACGGAGCCCTGAATGAAGTGCGGGATGGGGCCATGGCCACGGCGCTCGTTCTCGACATGCTCGCGGCGTCCTCCGGCGCTTCATTTTCGGTTCTCGTCTCCCGGCTGCCAAAGATGTTCCAGTTCAAGACCAAGTTTGCCTGCAAGTCGCGCGCAGCCATTGAGAGGGTCGTCAAGGCCTGCGTAGCGCATGGAGATCCCAAGAAGGTGGAGACTCTTGACGGCGCCAAGGTCTGGATAGATGAAGCGACTTGGATAATGGTGAGGCCCAGCGGCACGGAGCCGCTGATAAGGATGTACGGCGAATCCACCGACAAATCCCTCCTTGATTCAAAGGTCGAAGAATACAGAAGGCTTGTGCTGTCCAAGATCGACTAGCCTTGGATAAACGTTTTTAATACGCTTGTCCTTCTAGTGAAAACCAAGATGATCCCAATGGGTGATATGCATATTGAGTAAGCCGTATTACGTAAAGTTTGAAGCTTCTAAGGATATTGTAAACGCAGTGTACGAGGCGGTGCGCGTGGCAAAGCAGAGTGGCAAGGTTCGCAAGGGAACCAACGAGACCACCAAAGCTATCGAGCGCGGCATCTCAAAGCTGGTCGTGATTGCAGAGGATGTAGACCCGCCAGAGGTAGTCGCCCACCTGCCCATTCTCTGCGAGGAAAGGAATGCCGCGTTTATCTTTGTGCCCAGCAAGCAGCAGCTTGGCGCGTCGCTGGGAATCGACGTCGGCTCTGCTGCCGCCACTATTATTGATCCAGGAGAGGCGCAGCACATCGTCGAGCAGGTCGTTACATCGATAACCGGCCTGAAGGCAAAGAAAGAGTAAGCTGAAGGTGGCTGGCGCTTGAGCAAGGCAGCTGAAGAAAAGGTCGTTCCCGCCGAAGTAATTCAAGTGGTCGGAAGGACCGGAATTGCCGGCGAAGTAATCCAAGTAAGAGTCAAGGTTCTCGAGGGCAAGGACAGGGGCAGAATCCTCACTAGAAACGTAAAGGGGGCGGTGAGAATGAACGACATCCTCATGCTCAGGGAGACAGAGCGCGAGGCGCGCAAGATAAGGTGAATATTGGTTGAGCAAGTCAGCGCCATCGCTTCGTAGCTGCTCCTTCTGTGGCAAGCACATCACCACGGGGCATGGCGTCATGCTTGTGAGAAATGACGGCCAGGTGCAGTGGACCTGCTCTAGCAAGTGCAAGAAGAACCTGCGCGTCCTCCGACGCGACCCTAGAAAGCTCAAGTGGACGAGCCGGTACGCCAAGGGCGGCCTTCGCGTCAAAAAGTAGTGCGGGCGCAGCATGGCCATCGAACAGACACTCATCGTCGTAAAGCCAGACGGCTTTAGGCGACAGCTGACTGGAAAAATCCTTGCAAGGTTTGAGGAAAAGGGCTTCCAGATAAAGCAGCTAAAGTCGTACAACTTTACAAAAAAGAAGGCAGAAGAATTTTACTCTGTGCACAAGAACAAGCCATTCTTTGGGGAGCTCGTCGCGTTCATAACATCTGGAACCGTGGTCGCCTGCGTTCTTGAAGGAAACGACGCCGTCAGCACGGTCAGGCTGATGATCGGAGCCACAAAATCCTCAGACGCGGCTCCAGGTACTATTCGCGGCGACTTTGGCCTCGGCTTTACCGACAACATCATCCATGCGTCAGATTCGGCTGAAAGCTTCATTAAAGAGTCGCGAGTCATTTTTGACTGACGCAGTCAAGTGGAACTCCGCCAGCCGGTAGTAGTGGTTCTAGGTCACGTAGACTCGGGCAAGACTTCCCTGCTTGACAAGGTAAGAGGCACGGCGGTCCAGGCCCGCGAGGTAGGAGGCATCACGCAGCACATCGGCGCCAGCTTTTTTCCTGTCGAGACCATCAAGGACATGACTGGCCCGCTTTACAACAAGCTCGCCAAGGCCGAAACGCCTGTGCCAGGACTGCTGGTTATCGATACTCCCGGCCACGAAGTTTTTGCAAACCTCCGCACCCGCGGGGGATCCGCCGCAGATATTGCAATTGTGGTTGTGGACGTCAACAAGGGCTTCGAGCCGCAGACGATAGAAAGCATCGACATTCTCCAAAAGCGCAAGGTGCCCTTTGTCGTGGCCCTGAACAAAGTCGACATGGTCGCCGGCTGGCGCAGCTCGTCAAGGTTCGTTACGGAAGAGGCAAAGAAACAGGAAGGCAGTGTGCAGAATGCTCTGGATGAAAAGATATACACTGTGGTCGGCACACTGTCCAGGCTTGGCTACCCTTCAGAGGCATTCTGGCGGGTCAAGGACTTTACCAAGGAAGTAGCGATAGTACCAGTGAGCGCGAGGACAGGGGTGGGGATACCTGAACTGCTGGCTGTCCTTATCGGCCTAGCGCAGCAGTACCTGACGAAGCGGCTCGAGCGGCATCCTACGGGCCCAGCAAGAGGCATCGTCCTTGAGGTCAGCGAAGAGACAGGCCTGGGGCCATCCGCCAACCTTATTCTGCTGGACGGCACCATAAAGAAGGGCGACATTATTGTAGTTGGCAAGCGCGACGGCCCAATTTCTACGCGTGTTAAGGCTCTCCTGCTGCCCAAGCCACTCGACGAAATGCGCGACCCTCGCGACAAGTTCAAACCGGTCAGCGCCGTCATTTCTGCCGCGGGGCTGAAAATAACCTCTCCTGATCTTGAGGGTGTTCTCGCGGGGAGCCCGCTGTACGTATACGATCGGACAAAAGGAGAGGATGAGCTCAAGAGGCTAGAGTCGCTAATCGATTCTGAAGTGAAAAACGCGATCGTGCGCAACATGGATACACATGGGATCACGCTAAAGTGCGACACCATTGGGTCGCTCGAGGCGATTACCGATCTCCTGAAGAAAGCAAACGTCCCTGTCAGGATTGCCGACATTGGAAACATCACAAGGAGGGATGTCTCGGAAGCGGCCGCTGTAAAGGAGAACGACCGATACCTTGGGGTCGTGCTTGGCTTTAACATCAAGGTCCTTGAAGACGCGGAAAAAGAGTCCCAGGACCGCAACATCAAGATATTCAACGAGCGGATAATCTACAACCTTGTCCGGAGCTACACGGACTGGGTGACATACCAGCGCGAACACGAAGAGTCTATAATTTTCAACGAGCTGCCGCCTATTTGCAAGTTCCAGTTCATGAAGGGATTCATTTTCCGGAGAAACGACCCGGCCGTGTTTGGGGCAGAGATTCAGGCAGGCAAGCTGAAGCAGAAGGTGCAGGTAGTAAACGAAGAAGGAAAGAAGGTGGGAATCATCCACCAGATCCAGGATAGCGGCAAGGCGATCGAAGAGGCGGCGGCAGGAATGCAGATAGCAGTCTCGATCAAAGGCCCGACCATTGGCCGGCAAATAAACGAGGGCGATGTCTTTTACACGGACCTAACTGGCAGCCAGGCAAAGCAGCTGCTCGAGAGGTTCAGCCACAGGCTGAACGAGCAGGAAAAGCAGATTCTCGACATGCTTGTTTCAATGAAAAGAAAGAGCGACCCAACCTTTGGATACTTGTAGCAGCCGGATTCACTGATACTTTTGCAGCAGGCCTTCCAAGCCCTTTTCGCCCACAGCTCCCACCGCCTTGTCCACCGCTTTGCCGTTCATGAACATGATGAATGTCGGGATTGCATAGACGTCATAACGCATGGCAACGCCTTGGTTGTCGTCGACATTGAGCCTGCCGAAGGTCACCTTCGCACTGTACTTCTTTGCTAACTTGTCAAAAATAGGAAGCATGAATTGACAAGGTCCGCACCATGTAGCCCAAAAGTCAACCAAGACAGGTCTGTTTCCTCCCACAGTTTCGTCAAAATTTTTCTCCGAGAGTTCCATCAAGTTCGCGCTGTTGCTCGCGGTATGCATGCCAGTAGTTTTCCTGTCTTCACTCATCTAGACTAAAAGTGTGCTGGATCCTATTTAAGATTTATTGGTCCCGCCCAATCATTTGAAGGCGCTCGGCGCCTTCTTGTTATTGCAAGCCAGGCAGCAGACGCTATGCCGCCGCCGGCAGCCAGGCCTAGCAGGGCTGCTATCAGGATCTGCGGCGCTACATTCGACACAATGATTTCGCCCATAGCCGTGTTTTCGTTTCCAGCATGGTCAGCGGCGACTAGCTTTATCGAGTACTTGCCGTCAGGCATTTCCGTCGTGTCGAGCTCGTATTCGTTCATCCCGGTAACGTTAACCGACTTTCTCCCCTCTATCACAAGCATCGTGCTCTTCAGGTTGGCGTCCGCGGCGTCAAGCAAAATCCTAGTGGTGCCCTTGACATTCGAAGTACCATCTACAAACGATAGCGATACGCCGGGCGGCATCCTGTCCACTATTAGCCCCACATTTCTCGTGGCATTGTTGCCCGCCCCGTCATAGGCAAGTATCGAAAACGGGTACGAGCCCTCCTCCAGCGATGAAGAGTTGATGAACACGGAGGATGAAACCTCTGACTGGATACTCGTATAATCAGGTAGTGACACGGTAACCGGCCCCTCTGCCCCGTTCTTGTCCGTGACATTCCATGAAACTTCCGCGTCCTTTGAAAGCACCAGCCTGTCGAGCACCAGCTGTGTGCTATCCGCGGTCTTCACCAGGATTTCCACGGAAGGAGGCGTCCTGTCCACTTCGAATGATGACACGTATGAAGTGGAATGACCAACTAGGTCCGAGGAATCTATCCGAATCCTGTGCATGCCTTCCGACAGAGCAGCGCCTTCAAGAATTATTTCAAAAGTGTCGCTGTCTCCAGACGTGCCGTCGCGTGTCAGCTCTGTGCGTATGGGGTCGCCAGCGTCGACCGCATAAGTCCAGCTAGCAAAGTTCTCTTCTGTAATTGTGACCGGTATCTTTTCCGGCGCTATGCCCACAACGTTAGGCAGATTGACCGTGATCATGGGCGCAGAGTTGTCCGGCAGGAGTGTCGAAAATTTGGCCTCCACCTGCACCGGCTCGTAAAGGCTCTTGCCGTGAAATAGCGTGTTATGCAGCAGCACCGCGTACACACCGGTCTGGTTGACTGGGACGAGCAGCAGAGTCGAGTTACTGCCGCTATTCTGGCTGAAATAGAAGGCGCCTCCTTCACTAAATGACGTGGTGCCAAGCCAGTCGTTGGTAGGCCAGCCCGCAAAAGTCTCAAAGACGCCTGCCGGAACGCTCGATGCCACTATTTTTCCGCTGGGGTTAAAAGCCATCGCATTGATGCTCGTCGAATTGTGAGGCCACGAAATCTTTAGTGTCATCGAAGTTATCGAGCCGTCGTCTATCGTAAAGTAGTACGAGCGCCAGTCGCCGGCCGCGTACCGCGATGTCATGTCGAATAGCCCCCCTACATAGCCGTTCGGCCGCAGACCGAGCAGGGTAGGGTCTTCGGAAACGTCCGGCGTAAGGACCACGGGTACGTCTTTGGGGACAGGCTTGCTCGTAACGACGTAGCTGACGGGCAGAAGCACCTGGCGGAGGCTGTTCTGCGGCTTGACCATTATCGAGCCATAGTATATGCCCGGCAGCGTATCCTCGCTAGTTTTTATTGTAGCCGAGACTTCTGCTCTGGATTTTGCGCCGACAGTCAAGAACGCTTTGTCGGAAGGGAACAGACCCTGATTCAGATTGACCGACGGGTTGGGCTGCCTTTTGTAGAATTCAACCGTTAGCGTATAGTTCATTGCAGTTGAATTTATCTCCCTGTCTCCCTGCCAGAAAGAGAATACATGTGGGACTGGGTATACGCCTATCAGAGGCGTGTTCCTGAACTTTCCATGGGGGTCGGAGATTCTCAGTTCCTGGACGGTTCCCCACGAACCGCCCCTGTTTACCATCGAAGTCTCTGTGTACGACACGTTGCCGTCACTGTTTCCGTCCGCCCAGTCGTAGCCATACACAGAGGCAAGCCGCAGGTGGTCGCCGTAAAATTCTGTCAGGTTCATGAAGCTTTCAAATGGGAAGTTAACCCTTGCCACCATGAGGTCGACGTCCTCGGGGATCCCCCCTATCTCTTTATCAAGGTTGTAATAGTTTGGAACGTAGCCGAATTCTGCAGCGCTGTGCAGTGAGTCCTGTTCGAAAAGGCGCGTGCTGTTCTGGATCTCGTGTCTTGCCACGAGCTTTTCAATAACTGATGAAACCTCTACCTTGATTTCGTGGCCTGTGGGGTTGTCCACGACGATATCTGTTGAAGCAGAGGCGCCCTGCTCTATGTAGCCCGCAAACCACCTTGACTCCCTGAATTTCGGTTCATCCAGTTTTCCGGTAAGGTCACCGGCCCCTTCTATGATGCTGAAGGTACCATTGTACGCATAGATCGCATCGGACATCACAGACAGAATGTTTGTGACGGTGTCCTCGGTGTACACCGATACCACTCTCCCCTTGCCCCTTGTCAGGTCGATGGCTTCCACCGCGTCAACCCTGCCCGATCCCTGGACAAAGGGGTCGTTCTTCAGGTCCTTTGCAGAAGACATCAATATGCTCTTGACTTCAAACGGATCAACGACCCTGCCTTGCGCCTCCAGGTCTTCAATGACGAGCGCCGCGACTCCTGCTGCCATCGGCGCTGCCATGCTTGTGCCCCCAAAGAGGGCGAAAGCCTCGTCGTTGTTCGGGTCGTCGGGGGTCGACCCCACGTTCTTGAGGTTCACGATGGTCGGCGTGAATCCATAGGAACCTATGGCCATCAGCTCCGGCTTGGGGTCGCCGAAGAGCCCGGGTCCTCTGCTCGAAAAGTCCGAGACTTCGTCATAAGGCGCGGCGGAGTAGCCGAACCTAGTGACGTTTTCAAAGCCATTGTAATTGATGTGGACGTTATTCGTGGTCGCGCCCACGGAGATGGAGAGAGGCGACGTGTTGGGAGATCCGACGCTGCCGTAGCCTAGGCCGTTGTTTCCGACGCTGTTCACCACGAGGGTGCCCGGGTACTCGTCTGCCAAAAGGCCCGGGACTGTCAGCAGCGACGAAAATACTGACAGAATGTCGTACCCTGGCCCGTACTGAAGCAGCGGAAACGGCGCTATGCCCCAGCTGTTGCTTATGACATCGGCTTTGTGATCTCCAGAGTAGCGCCACGTGCCGCCAGTAGAGTTGAGATCAAAACCGGCCGCATACAGCCACCCGTACAGCGAGTCGCCAGCCCAGAGGGCCTTGACCGGGATTATCTCCGCGCCGGGCGCGATTCCTGCAAGCTGGTAACTTGTCCCGTTGTCGTAAATGTCGTACTGCTGGGAGCCGGCGGATGCGACTGTGGCTGCAGTGCTCGTCCCGTGGCCCTGCAGGTCGTACATCACTCCAAAGTATTCCCCGCCCGGATCGAACGGGTCGAGCAGGTCTGCCACCACGACGCCCCCGTATCCCGTTTCAACTCCTAGCACGGGTTCTGTCTTGTTGCCAATCACCTGCCAGAGGTCAACTACCCTTGCGCCGACCGTGCCGGCGCTAAAATCCGGAAAGCCGTCGTCATCGTAATCGTAAACAAGGAATTCATTTCCTTCGCCGATCTTTATCGGAACATCATCGGTGAAATCAAAGGACGGAGAGGGAAAGAGATGCTCCACGGCGTCCCCGCCTACGCGCGCAAGCTCGTTGCGTGTGAAAAAGTACCACGCGCTGTACATGTCAGGAATTATCGTATCGTAGACGCCGGCCTTGTCGGCGTCTACGACTAGCACTGGCACCAGCGCGAACGTTATCGTGCCAAAATGGATCTGGGTCTGGTAGATCACGCCAAATCGATAGATGCCGCTCTGCGACCTTATGTATTCGGTGGGGCTCTCACCTATTTTCCAGTCTACAGTGGCTGTGGCATTTACGACAGGCGGTCCAAAGTAGGGATAGAGTGTGTTATAGACTGGGATTTCGCCGTGAGAAATACGCATGTAGACCGCGCCGGTGTCGTTGAGATATACCCAGGAGGTTATGTTTTCAGGAAGCTCTGACCTTGGAGTATAGCCCGCGTCAAGCATCTTGCCGCTAACCTCGTCTATCTTTGCGATGTATGTCGCTCTGGCAAGCACTATGCCATGCCCGTCGGCATCCAGCATTATCGGAACGCCGTTTTCGTCCCTTGCGAGCGAATGCATCATGTCTGGGTTAGCAAAATCAGTGCCGGTGTCGACTATAGCGACCCTGACTCCGCTTCCGTTGAGGTTATAGTCCCTGGCAACACTGTCGGAGCCAATTATTGACGATCCTGACAGCCTTCCCGTCATGTTAACTTCGTACACAGCATCGGGCAGCTCCAGCTGGTCGAATTGCAGCGGGGTGTCCGCAGAATACGAGAAACCAATGTCGGAAGGTAGCGGCGACTCTGAAACGGCAATACCAAGAACAGGCTGCCCCGGTCCTCCGCCGCCGAGACCTATTACCCGCGCGTTTGCGGATAGCGCTGCGGCATTTCCGGACCCGTATACTAGCGTCCTTGATGGTTTACCGTTGTACTTCATTTCTCCCATGTCGATAATACCACCGAAATCCGGCTTCACGCTATTCTTGTCGACGGCAAAACCATTGAAATTAATTATGTCAGCCCCCTGCAAATTGGACTCGGACCGCTCAAGGTACGAGGTAAGCGGGCCGGATTCGTTAATAGAGGATCCAATTGAAAACGCCGGCGCGCCGGCCGCTGAAGCAATAACCATGCAGAGAATTGCAACTGGCAAAATAGTACGGATCATGTAACGCTATCTCTGTACTGCGATAATCTCGGTTATTACGATTTCGTTGCTAGAAAAGGGGAAGATTACTTCAGGAGGTCATCGTACCTGCCTGCCGCGATGTCGGCAAATACTTCCTTTGCAGGCTTGCCCTCTACTCGCACACCCATGCTTACACAGGAGCCAATAACCTCCTTTACGGCGCCCTTTACGTCCACAGCGTACGAACCATCGATTTTCATCTTTGCTATTTTGACTGCGCCGGCGATCGTAAGATCACCGGCATAATTTGTGCCGGCAGTGCCCGATCCCTTTGGGATGCCTGCTTCCTTTGCGACAAGAGCGGCGGTAGGCGGGACGCCGACTTCGACCGTGAATTTCTTGGTCTCAGTATCGACTTCTACCTTGACCGGGACCTTCATTCCGGGAAAATCTTTTGTCTTTTCGTTAATTGTGTTGACAACCTGCAATACGTTAACGCCCATAGGCCCGAGAGCGGGACCGAGTGGAGGTCCCGCGCTGGCTTCCCCGCCGCTCACAAGAGCGGAGATCGTCTTCTTTTCACCCATACGCTGTTCTGCAGTGTTCAGCCAAATTATAATCCTTGCTACATCATTGTAGGCGGACTTGACATGTTTTTAAAGCCGTGGCCAGTAATTTAGCGAGTATGTCCGAACGAGAGCCCAACGAAGGGGTTGGGTCTTTATTTTTCGAGCTCGCTGGAGAACTCCGCCTTTCCATGCTCGAAAAGCTGGGCCAGAAGCGCTACAGGCTTTCGCAGCTCGCATCCGAGCTTGAAGCAACGATGCAGGAAGCGCATAGAAACATGACGAGGCTGATTGATTCCGGTTTGGTGTCAAAGGAAAAGGAAGGCGAGCTAGCGCTTACTGCATTCGGCCGGACCGTGGTGACTATACGACCGAGCTACGAATTTCTTTACCGGAACAAGGAATTCTTTTTGGACCATGGTCTAGGCAACCTGCCCAGGAAGTTCATACAGCGCATAGGAGCATTCAACAAGTGCGAGCAGGTTCACGGAGTAATGGCCATACTCCAGCGCTGGAAGAACCTGTACATAGAATCGGAAAAGTACATCAAGGAGGTAATGGCTCAAGTGCCGCTCGATCTAATCGAGACTGTGAGCGGCAGAGTCGAGAAAGGCGTGAAATTCTCGTACATATTTGCAAGCAATGCCGTTGTGCCGAAGGGAAGGATGCAGCTGTTACAAAAGCTCGGATGGCGTAACTTTGTGACCAGAGGGCTAGTCGAACGCAGGATGCTACCTGAAGTGAGCGTCATGACGATTTTCAACGAAAAGCAGGGATGCGTCATCCTCCCTAACATGAAAGGCGAGCCCGACCTTAACGTGATGTTTTATGGAGATGACAATGAGTTTCTGGATTGGTGCTCCGACTTGTTTGAGTATTACTGGGAAAGAGCCGAGCCCTTCGACGAGAGCAAGCTAAAGCACGAAGTATAGAGATACTGTTCGATTAAGGTACATGGAAAACAGTTATTGCTGGCAAAATGCAATAATGCTACGTTGAAAATTCCCAATTCTGACTTTTTGATTGTGACAGCGATGCTGTCAGCCTTTGGAGGGCTTGGAATATGGGAAGGATACGCGGTGAATCCGATTTTCTATTCACAGTCAGCGGTACTCTTTGGAGGGGTAGGCTACTTTGCATATCGAATCTTTTGGCTAGAACGCACAGAACACGTGATCTCGCCATCGTCAAATGCTGCATGATGCCAACCGAACCGAACAACCACGCCCGAAACAACCGAGAATTTGAGTAGCACCTGATGTATGATATACAATTGCTATAGATATGCTAGATTTATATAGGTGATATACATATGATATACCGTAGATATGGACTGCAAATTTTGCCACTCAAGCAAAGTCGTGAAGCATGGCGTTAGGTT
>JBOGQL010000117.1:0-3309 GCA_050748985.1 Nitrososphaera sp.
GCAGAGCCAGCAGGAGGAAAGGAAAGCCGAAAATTCTGAAGAGCAGGCTCATGTAGATACCGAAATTAGGCAAGTAGCCGAACCACAAGATCAGACCATAGGCTACAATAAGGACTAGCCTTCGAATGCCTGCGAGTCCGACGGACCTTGAACAGCTAAAACGGCCCTTTGGGACGCTCGTTGCAGATAAGGACGTAACCAAACGCAGGATTCTATCGATGATAGAGCACTCGAAACTAGTCGTTGCCGTTGGCGACGCAACCACTGAGCGCCTTGTTTCATTTGGTGTGATCCCGACTATCGCCGTTATGGACGGCAGGGAACGAAGGTTGCCAAGAAAGTACCCAAGTTATCCAGCCGCAGAGCTTCGCTGCCGCAACCCAAAAGGCACGGTATCGAAGGAAGCAGTTGCAGTACTCGAGCAGGCTCTAAATAGCAAACCCCCGGTTAGGGTGCTCGTTGATGGAGAGGAAGATTTGCTGGCTCTCCCGCTATTTGCAATGCTCCCCAAGGGCTCGGTGGTGTTGTACGGTCAACCGCTCGAGGGTCTCGTAGTAGTCAGGATAACCGCTGCAAAACAAAAGCAAGCCAAAGACTTAATGGATAGAATTGGCATCGATTAGTTCGGGGGATGAAGATGTGGTGGCTGTATGAGAGAGATGATTATGTATACCAAATTCTGACCCCTGAAAAATTACTTAGTTGTCGCAGCCGCATCCGTCGCTGCCAAGGTCATAGGACTTGATGTTGTACTTTTTCATACAGTCATTGCACGCGCTCTGACCGAACGGTATCCTTGCATTGCAGAAAGTGCACGCGGCAGAAGCGCCGTCAGCCTTTAACGTTTCCAACAGTTATCAATGCTGTCAGATGACTCTTAAATATTCTTGTGTAGTTATAGCGGAGATATGAGAATCCGGGGGCGATTCGGCGTATTGTGATGGCAACGCTTGCCGCAGAGAGGGCAGTTCTTTCTGTCTAGAAATACGCACTGGCAAATGTGCGATTTCATGTAGCTTTCCGCGGCCCTTGTAAATTCGCCCGTACCATTACAAAAGGGACAATCAGAATCGGTTATGTCGATCAAACCCCTGCCCGAGCAGACCGGGCATTTTTGTAGGTCGGTTTGAGCCATCTCCTCTATCTTAAATCCACTATAATTTAATCATTAAGGTAACAAGAGCGGGTAAATTACATGCTTCTGTCTGGTGAAATGACCAATCTTATTACAATCTGCCATGATGATGAATAGTGGTGCAATACCAATAGACGACTCGCTTTTACGTGTATCGAAGGGCGAGCTGCTGTCAGACAACTGGAGCAGGAAGACATACTCGGTGGATTCTAGCCATTACGAGATCATGCCGGAGGCAATACTCTGTCCCGTTGACGAGTATGACGTGCAGCAGGCGTGCCTTTACAGCACCTCCAAAAAGGTGCCAATTGCCGCTCGGGGAGCAGGCACAGGCCTTCTCGGGCAATCACTTTCGGATGGAATCATTCTGGATTTTACAAAGCACATGAACAGGGTGCTGGAAATTGACGAGAATCACGTTGTCGTCGAGCCAGGAATCGTAAAGGCGGTTCTGGACAGTGAACTGAAGAAGAAGGGTAAATTCCTGCCGCCGGATCCGGCGAGCAGCAGGTACTGCACGGTCGGCGGGATGATAGCGGACAACTCCAGCGGCGTTCACTGCCTGGGATACGGGAACACCGTGGACTTTTTGGATGAAGTCAAGGTCGTCTATGCGGACGGTACATTTGGGTTTGCGTCCAGCAGCCAACATGATTCTAGAATGGAAGAACTTCGAAACCTCCTTTATCAGCAGATTGATTTGATCGAAAATGGCTACCCCCGGGTGAACAAGAATTCCTGCGGGTATCGCTTGGACGCCGCCGTAAAGGGTGGCCGTTTTCTTCCGCACAAAATTTTCGCCGCTTCCGAAGGCACTCTAGGCGTCGTGACCCGGGCTAGGCTTAAGATTCTCGACACTCCAGAGAAGAGATGCGTACTTGTAACCGGCTTTGAAGACCTGCTGGCGGCGGTAAGAGCCGTTCCTGTATTCTTGAGGTACTCTCCGGTCGCGCTCGAATTGATGGATCACACCGTATTCTCCACTGAAAGACAGGACGGCACCGGCTGCCTCTTGTTTGTGGAATTCGCTGGAAGTGGGACGGAACCTGAAGGCCGTTTGGAGGGATGCAAGCGGGGACTTGAAGGCAAATGTTCCGTTTTGGAATACGCTTCAGACGAAAATAGTCTGAACAGGGTATGGGCTGCAAGAACGGCGGCGCTGAACAACATAATGAAGCTCACCGTTGGCAGCAGGAAGCCTCTGGGACTTATAGAAGATACTGTGGTCAGGCCGGAGCTGCTCGCCGGGCACGTGCAGGGACTCTTGAAGACCTACCAGGAAAACAACTTGGAATACGTCATGTATGGCCACGTGGGAGATGGCAACATGCACACTAGGCCCCTGATAGATATCACGTCCGAATCCGACATGAAACTCATGACAGAGATCGCCGGCTCTGTATTTGCCGAGGTGATCAGGCTCGGTGGCACGATCACCGGAGAACACGGCGACGGAATTGCCAGGCAGCCATACATCGAGCTCATGTATGGCAGGCGAATTACCGAGATCTTCCTCTCCGTAAAAAAATTGTTTGACCCCGGGTTCACGCTAAACCCAGGCAAGAAGGTCCCTGCAAAGTCCTAACGGCTTGAAGTCGACCGCGAGCGAGGATTTCGCTATTCTGCTCCAAAGAAGCCTAGCAAGTCAAATCCTTCAGTTGCCTTGGCCTTTATCTCTGCAATAGATATCAAGTGACCGTCTGGATCCTTAATGATGGCGTGCTTGCCGAAGGGCTCCTGCTTTGGTTTCTTGTAGAACCTGACATTTTTTTCCTGCAGCTTGTTCACGGTTGTATCAAGATCGCTAACTTCGAATCCTACCAGCATCCCCGCTCCTGGCTTTATGCCGCTCTTCTTTTTTGCCGGATGCAGTGCCAGCACAGTATTGTTGCTGAAAAATTCTGTCCAGTCACTTGATGTGGTCTTTACGGGAAGACCGAGAGTGTCTTTGTAGAACGCGACAGATTTTTCCATGTTCGAGACCAGAAGGATCACCGCCCCTACTTTGTCAAAGGTCAAGCCCCAACACCTTCAGAGAGAATCTGCAAGGGTAAATTATGAACTTATCTCCCTGTATGTGAGGGTTAATTAACTTGGGCGACAGACTTCCTGCGATGGCTGCCAGGGCGAGGTGCAAGGTCGCCGAGCTAATCAACCAGGGAATGATAGATGCA
>JBOGQL010000118.1:0-4796 GCA_050748985.1 Nitrososphaera sp.
CCCGTCAGCGCTTCTTCTTGTTTAGTCGCATGAGAACAATGAACGCAGCCGCCCAAGAAACGAATGCGAGGATGGGCTGGCCAAAGAACCACGCGGCGCCGCCTGCCACTGCGAGCACCATGCCAACGATGCCTGTGCCTTGCCTGCGCCCAAGACGCATGCCTAAGGATATCGGGCGAGAGGCGCGAATCCCCTGATCGGCCTCTTCGCGCTGTCAGCAAGCTGCGAGCGAGACTGCTTGGCAAGCATCTCAAGAAGGCGCCTGCCGGCTGCCATCTTTTGCTTCTTCAATTCCACATTCTTTGATTTCTTCGAGTACCTGCCGACCCTGTCACCAAAGTCCATGCCAACAAGGACGATTTTCTTAGCGCCGAATTCCTCGGCAAGAAACACGCATCTGTCCCCGTCTGTAAAGCCGCCAAAGTTGTGCACGTTTTCGACGGGCATTACCTGGGTGGTGGCAACGAGCTTCCTGAATTTCGGCACGAGCTTTTTGAGCATCTTCATGTTGTCGCCATGGGCGTGCACGACCATTATGGCCCCCGCCTTCGCTGCCTTTTGCAGAAATTTGGGGTTGCCGTCAAGGTCGGACACCACGATGTCCGGCTTGATCTTGTTCTGTATCAGGAACTGCACAGCGCCATCCGCTGCGATCTTGACAAATTTCTTGTTCTTCTTGATGTAATTGACAGCGCGCTCGTCCTCAATGCCCTGGCCGGCGCCGATAACGATTATGTTCTTGCCCTTGATCTTTTTCTGAAGCACTTTGGCGTCAAGCGCCTTTTGCGATACCAAATCGGACAGGACCCCCGCTGCTTCCTGATCTTTTTCTGTACTGTACCCGAATTCTGCACGGATTCCCTGGTAATACGGGAACCACTCTGCGAACTTCACAAAAAGTGGAGCGGGGATGTTGCTATTAATATCTTCTGGCTGGAAGTGATCAAAGAACCGGCCTTCCCATCTCTAGTAACCTGCCACTCAACCTTTAATTACGCAGCATGTCACATCCACGTACATGATATGCGTCCTGCCTATCCGCATATCTACAGGGAGCTGCCTCTAGTTGAGACAGAAGGACAGCAAGTACGAGAATGTTGAACTTCCGCACAGGGCCCTTCTCCTGACTGCAAGCGTGATTGTCAAGGCATTTCTGATGGCGATCGTGGCAAGCCAGGTCTTTTGCGGAGGCATCGAGCCGAGCATCCTGTTCTTCCAGTGCGGAAGCGGCGTTGCGTATGTCGCCGGCAGCGTCGCCGCAGTAGCGATAATGGGCGCGCTGTTTGGCTATTACATCGTAAGGCTCAGGTCGTTCGAGCCAATTTTTGCAAGGATGATGAAGGCGGACTTTATCATCACCGCCATGTACTTTGGAATTGCGTTCTCTGCTGCTGAAATGATAGCTGGCAAAGTGATGATCTGGCTTTTTGGAATATGGATCCTCGGGATGCTCTTGGCGCCATTTAACAAGGAGATGACGATATTGAAAAAAGTGACTGAATACGGCTCGCTGGTTGCTCTGGGCGCGTTGCTCACTGCACATTTCATCCCCGTGTTCCAGGAGTATGGATCTTCATACACACTTGGCATGATGGTCAGCAGCGTGCTGGGTATGTTTGGAGCTGGTCGAGCAAAATAAAGAAAGCTAAATAACATCATATGATCATATGATGCAGAGATCTCGTACAGAGAATTCTTATATATTTCTCAAGTAATCAATGAATGATGAATTCTTCAACAATCGCGGGAATAGCGGCGGCAATCCTTGTCGCTGGCATCCTGATAGCAACACCATTCGCACGCGCGTTTCCCAGCTGGGCTCTAGTTGAGAGCGCAACTGCATCGGAACTTAATGGCAGTGTATCGTCTCTGTCGCTGGACGCGGCAGGGGACATCCCGAGGAAGACGGACACCAGCCCAGACGCTGTAGTTGGCTTTGCTTTCGTCGAACTTTCTACGCTGGAAGTAATCGTAGCGACGATACACCCAACCTTTGACGACTCGGCACAGAACCCATTCTCTTGGCACTTGCACGCAGCACAATTGGGAACAGGCACGGCTAGCAGCGACCTCTGCATAGTGTCGTTCTTTCCAAACCCGACGGGAGGAATACAGATCCAGGGCGACACAATGACCATCAACGTCGCGAATTCTAAAATGCCAATGGCTACCGATGACTTGACTCACGCGGTTGGATTTGTTGTCAACCCAGATGCCGGCTGCCCTGCAGAACTGGGCGTTGACCTGAACCAAGGACCGGTGCCGCTGAGCTAGACGTCGGCTACTCCTTTTTCTTTTTTTTCGCCGTATCGCGTTAACGTTAATACAGGCAAGCTTGCTACTCAGCACGAATAGTTAGTAATTGGAGCCAAAGATCCAATCGACGTCCTGGAACCCGGATTTAGAAAAGTCGATCCTACGCAGATGGGAAGAGCAGGACGTTTACAGATTTTCAATAGACAAGGACAGGCCGGCGTTCGTTATTGATACGCCGCCGCCGTACCCCTCAGGGCGCCCTTGGCACATCGGCGCCGCCGCGCACTATGCCCAGATTGACATGATCGCCCGCACAGCCAGGATGACCGGCAATAACGTGCTCTTTCCGATCGGCATCGACAGAAACGGGCTTCCTGTCGAAATCTACACGGAGAAAAAATACAAGGTGAGGATGCGCGAAATGGACAGGCAGAAGTTTCTCGACCTGTGCAAGGTCGCCCTCGACGACCTGGAAGCCGAAATGATCCAGATTATGAAGAGCATGGGGCTGTCAGGAAATTTTCGGGAATATTATAGAACAGATTCTGACGATTATCGCTCGCTCACACAGAGCACGTTTATCGAGCTTTGGAACCGGGGGCTCGTCTACCTTGCAAACAGGCCAAACAACTACTGCCCCGACTGCGGGACGACAATAGCTGACGCCGAGATCATTTATGACGACATACCGACAAGGCTCGTCCACATGAAATTCAGGGTGAGGGAAACAGGCGACAGCATCATCATCGCTTCGACAAGGCCGGAGCTCCTTTTCGCATGCCAGGCAGTAATCGTAAACCCCGAGGACGATCGCTACAAGAGTCTGCAGGGAAAGACCGCTGTCCTGCCCCTTTTCAACAGGGAGGTGCCTATCTTGTCCCACCACTCTGCAAAGCCAGAATTTGGCTCCGGGGTCGTCATGGTCTGCAGCTACGGCGACCAGAATGACGTCCAGGTTTTTCGCGAACTGGGCCTGAAAGAAATCGTGGCGCTAGATGAAAATGGAATGACATCAGAAGCGGCAGGCGTTTACGCGGGACTCCGGGTTAAGCAGGCGCGCTCAAAGGTAGTCGAGGATCTTAAATCTTCCGGGCTGATGGAAAAGGAAGAAAGCATCATGCACAGGACTCCCCTCTGCGAGCGCAGCAGGACTCCCATAGAGATAATCCCGCTTCAGGACTACTATGTCAAGCAGCTGGACTTTGTGCCGCAGCTGCGCGAGCTTGCCCTCAAGATAAATTTCCATCCCGACATGCACCGGCAGATCCTGCTCAGCTGGCTTGACTCTGTTGCGATTGACTGGCCCGTCTCAAGGCGCAGGTTCTACGGAACCGAGATCCCGGTCTGGCACTGCAACGCGTGCAAGACGCCGTGCGTTCCGCCCCCGGGAAGTTACTACAGGCCCTGGAAGGAAAAGCCGCCGTTCGAGCGCTGCGAAAAGTGTGGCGGCTCGGAATTCACGGGCGAGGAAAGGACCTTTGACACCTGGATGGACTCGAGCATCAGCCCGCTGTACGTGACCGGCTATGGCAGAAGCAAGGAGATGTTTGATTATGCCTACCCCACCGCGATAAGGCCCCAGGCAAAGGACATCATTCGGACCTGGCTTCACTACACCATGCTGCGCAGCCTGCAGCTGACAGGCAGGATGCCATGGAGTGACGCGTGGATAATGGGATACGGCGTCGATGAAAAGGGAGAAAAGATGAGCAAGAGCAAAGGCAACGTGATGGATCCTTTCCCCATCATACAAAAGTACGGCGCGGACACGTTCCGGTTCTGGTCTGCCAGCGAGGCCAACCTGGGCTACGACTTTCGCTGCTCTGAGCAGAGGATAGCGGGAGCGCAAAAGTTCCTCTCAAAGCTATGGAACATCGGCAGGCTCCTGTCGTCGTTTGAAGTGATATCCGACACGCCTGCTCAGCTGGAAGCCTCAGACAGGTGGATGCTCGCAGAGCTCGCAAGGCTGGAGCAGGAGTGCAGGCGGGGCTATGACGAGTACAACTTTTATGTCCCTGCAAATGCCGTCAGGGACTTTACCTGGAACCTCTTTGCGCCACACTATGTCGAAATGGTAAAGGGCCGCGCTTACGCCGCGGAACACGAGCCGGGCCGCCGGTCTGCTATTTACACATTGCACAGGTGCCTTTCCACCATCCTTCTCCTGATGGCGCCGCTGACGCCGTTCATTGCCGAGGAGCTCTGGACGAAAATCTACTCGGACAAGAGCATCCACCTGCAGAGGATGTACAGAAATGAAAAGGCAGACGCAAAGATGGCAGAATACACAAAGAAAATCACTGAATTCAACTCCCAGGTCTGGAACAGGAAGAAAGAGACTGTGAGGGACGGCAAGCCGCTCTCGCTCAAGGACCCGATAAATGTCCCGGTGCCCGCAGAGCTTGCGCTCTTCAGAGAAGACCTGGTAGCGATGCACAATCTGACCTCGGCATGAAGGCGGTTCCATTTTTCGAGCACGGGCCTGTCGGCGTCCTGGAATACAGAGAGATTTTTCCCGATCCGGTTCCCGGCAGGGGCGA
>JBOGQL010000119.1:0-6544 GCA_050748985.1 Nitrososphaera sp.
TATCAAAAGGATGATTGCAGACCATCAGAGACTTATCGAGCATTTACAGGGCGAGCTCCGAAGGCTTTAACGAAAGCGGTCATTATGTGAAAATTATTGACCCGGTTTTTCTATAATATTCAAATCCCAACGGCTCCACTAAGTTCTTGGGACAATAATATTGAAGTCCAAGATCGGTACCGTATTATCAATATCGCCTATTTCATGCACTGGCACTAACTCTGGAAGGAAGGATCGCCAGACCTTTTCATTCTGTCGAGCTCGCTCTCTATTGCGGCGGCAATATCGTCCAGCTCTTCGATTCCAGGAAACTTTCGATATGTCAGCTTCTCTAGGGTGACTAGCAGGCTCTTTGCAGACCTGTACTGCGGCATCTGGGGTTCGTCTATTTCTGCAAAGAGCCCTATCCCCTGAAGTTCGTTGATCTTGGCGTAGCCGAGGACGAGACCGTTGAAACCGGTAATGAGCGACGAACCTGGTGTCGTTTCCATTCCAAGCGTCTTGATCCTTTCAGTCAGCTCATGGGACGTTGTAGTAACGAGTGTTCTCGGATCCCTCCCGTAGCTTCTATCCGTATGGAAAGCGCCCAGCGTGTATATCAATTGCGTAGAATAGGCCTTCGCTACGTCCATGACATCCTGGCAAAGTTCGTACAGCTCTCTATTGGTCTGAGGCTGGCCCAAACCGCCGCCAAATACAATCAGGCCGTCAGAGTATCTGTACTCCCACTTTTGCTGCTCAAATTCAATATGTCCTCCCTTGTCTACCACGTAATTCGGAAACGGTACCAGAACCTGACGAAATGGCGTTGTCTTCAAACTTTTGTTAATGAAATCAATAGCGATGTTCCCAACGTTGCCCATGTCCTGCATAGCTGCGATCATTATGGGCTTGCTTACAGGCGGATCCCTTAACTTCACAAACTCCATCACGATATCTTCGTGCTCCGGAATAAAAAATGTTGGTGGCAGGCATTTCCTTAGCTCAAGTTTGTCTGAGGACATTATTTCGGATAGCCATAGGCTTGCTGCAGCGCGGTCGTTTTCGTTGCAGTATGGATGCTACAGTTTCTTTAAAGCGGATATACTTCGCAGGCACTTCGACAATTATTGATATGACCTTGCAGAATACCGCACTGAACGGTACAGTCTGGATTACTAACTCAGTAAATTATTACTACCATTCTTTAATACGCGATGTTGCACTATATCAGCAATGAGATCGGCTCAAATGAAAGGTTATGGAAGCAGCGAAGTAGTTGAATTTAATCAAAATGCACCTGCGCCAAATGATCCAGCAGTTCGGAAAGTTCTGGTTAGTGTAAAAGCAGCAGGGGTTAATCCAGCAGATTGGAAAATCCGCGAAGGTTACATGCAACAAATGATACCACTTCAATTCCCTTCAACTCTAGGGATCGATTTTTCTGGGGTAATCGAGAAAGTCGGAGATTCTGTCTCCGATCTAAGGCTAGGTGATCAGGTGTACGGACAGGCAGGAATCATCAATGGCGGTTCAGGAGCATTTGCAGAGATGGCGCTGGCAAATGCAGACAGTGTAACGCACAAGCCCAAAAGCTTGAATCATCAAGAGGCTGCCGGATTGCCACTAGTAGGTGTCAGCGCTTGGCAGGCACTTGCAGAAACCATTGGATTAGCAGGTGGTCAGAAGATTCTGATTCATGGAGGGGTGGGAGGCATAGGGTCTATTGCTATTCAATTGGCAAAGTTCCTTGGCGCGTACGTGGCCACAACGGTAGGCACAAACGACAAGCAATTTGCAGAGCAGCTAGGTGCAGATCAAGTAATAGACTACAAAACGCAGACTTTTGAAGACTTGTTGCACGACTATGATGCAGTCTTTGATACTGTAGGTGGTGAAACGTACGCTAGGTCATTCAATGTACTCAAAAGAGATGGTATTATTGTGTCCATGCTAGAGCAGCCAAACCAAGCGCTGATGAAACGCTTTGGCGTCAAAGCCACATTTCTACTCACGCAAGCAAACAGGGAACGACTGACAAAACTGGCGCAATGGGTCGATCAGAACCATATAAAGGTAAATATCGAGAGAACATTTTCGCTACACCAAGCCGGTAAGGCCCTCGACTACCAGAAGAACGTACATCCAAGGGGTAAAATCGTCCTAGCGGTGGCTTCCTAAGGGTAGTGGTCGAATATGCTAATTCAACAGCTTGGTAGGTTGATTTCAAGTAAGGAGAGTTTCAATGCCATACGTTAATGTCGGTTCGGAAAACTCTGGCAGCATCGATCTCTACTACGAGGACCACGGCACCGGCAAGCCGGTCATCCTAATTCACGGCTGGCCGTTGAGCGGTCGTTCTTGGGAAAAACAAGTGCCAGTCCTGCTAGCTGCCGGTTACAGGGTCATCACGTATGACCGCAGGGGATTCGGCGAATCTAGTAGGCCGACGTCCGGCTACAACTACGATACTTTTGCCGAGGACCTGCACAAGCTCGTGACAAAACTCGATCTCCGCGATGCGGCTCTGGTCGGCTTTTCGATGGGTGGCGGCGAGGTGGCCCGCTACCTAGGTACCTACAGATCTGAGCGTGTGAAAAAAGCAGCATTTCTTGCTTCCATTCCACCATTCCTGCTGAAGACAGCCGACAACCCTAGCGGCGTGGACGCCAGTGCCTTTGACGGGATCAAGGCAGGCATAGCCGCGGACCGTCTTGCGTTTCTAACTGCTTTTTTTGCTAATTTCTACAACGTCGATGTCTTTGGGGGCAAGCGCGTGAGTGACCAAGTAGTTCAGTTCAGCTGGAATGTTGCAGCCGGCGCCTCGCCCAAGGGCACTCTGGATTGTGTCTCGGCATGGTTGACCGACTTCCGCAAGGATCTCGCGCACATCGACGTGCCCACACTGGTCGTTCATGGCGATGCCGACCGCATACTTCCCATCGACGCCACGGGAAAGCGCACACACGAGCTTATCAAGGGAAGTCGATTGGTAGTGATCGAGGGCGGACCGCACGGTTTGAACTGGACCCACGCAGAACAAGTCAACCGTGAGCTGCTGGACTTTCTCAGGCAGAAAAATTAGTCGGATAATGTCAATAGAATAGACTGGGGTATCAAGTCATGACATACCCAGAACTTTATTGTTCTAGAGAACTTTTTATTCCATTTCGATCAAATAACAACGCTGCAAATCTATCAATTTACGTGCAAGAGCTGCGGATATGAATCGAAACAGCCTATTGGTTACTCTTACATGGACCAAATTCTTACAGACGTTAACTTGGATTATGCAGAATACCGACTTTTCCTATGTTATGTGGAATCAACCTTTATGCCTGCTGATATTCACAATAAGGAGTTTGAAGGCAAATGTCCTCATGATGACAGCAACCTAATTGAAATAGAAAAAATCCCTCCGACAAAGTGTCCCCGTTGCAGCCAAAATCTGATAACTGAAGTGAGCGAACCACTGGAGCAGCGCGACAGTTCGACATAACTTAGCTGACTAATCTATTCCCTCCAGAAATCTAGTTAAATGTTCATTGAACACGCTTGGATTTTCCAAGTTACTCATGTGACCTGCATTGTCGATGAGATATAATTTTGAATTTGGGATCCTCTCGTGCATACTCTTTGCTGCGCTGGGAGGCGTAACTGCATCATGTTCGCCTACCAAGATAAGTGTCGGGACATTAATCTTGGAGAGTCCTTCCGTAGTATCAGTTCTTCCTGCCATAGCAAGCAATGCCCCGCAGATGCCAAGCGGAGAATTCGATAGAATGGTCCTCTTTATTTCATCAATTATATCAGGCTTGGCGTCGAAAGTTTGAGGCGCAAACACTGCCTTCAAGAACCCTTCTGCAAACCGCTCAACTCCTTCCCTCTTTATTTGCTTGATAGTATTGGCGCGTCTGAGCTTCGCTTCAGTTGAATCAGCCGCTGACATTGTGTCGCACAAAACTAAAGCACTAAAGCGATCCGGGTTTCTTTCAATTGCTCTTAGAGCTATGTAACCGCCCATTGAGAAACCGCAGAGTATTGCTTTTGTTAGCTTCAGATAATCGAGCAGTGCTATAAAATCGTCAACGAATAACTCGATAGTGTACTGTCCGTCTCCGACATCGCTCTTACCATGTCCGCGAAGATCATACGTAATAATGCGCAAATGCTTTTTGTTATCTTGCAGCATTTGCGTTTGCCCCTTCCACATCTCTGAATTAAACGGAAATCCATGTATGAGTACTATTGGCAACGATGCGACACTGGCAATATCAGTATAGTAAAGGTTTATTCCATTAAGGGATGCTAGCGTATTATTTCACCCACGCCTGCGATACTTGGCACGCCATTATCTATGTTGACAAAGAGCATCCGTTACCGCGGCGACTAATCCTATTTATGGCGTTCTATAGGGGCGGAATTTTTCAGATTAGTCTTTTCTTCGACAGCCAAGGTCTCAACAACCTTGTAACGGACGGCATTATTACGTAGGTCATAAGCAGAACCATCGTCGCTACTCCAATAAAAGTACTTAACAGAAAAGGAAGGTCTGCCGTTACCTCTCGTATCTGCGGGATCAATGCGTTTATCAGAACAAAAATGATGCCAGTCAAGACCAGCGCCATCTTGTAACGTGGTGGCGGCTGCGTGGCAGGTGTTGATGCATTGCTGTTTTCATTTGCTGAACTTGGAGTGAACCAGAACTCCAGACCGGTCAGCTTCTGCACTACTGGCTCGCCCTCGGTTACATCCGTGCTTTTCTTGAGCCATTCTTTTCTTATCTCCGACTTTTCCCATTTTGTCAGGTTTTCGTAAGTGTTAAAGCGGAAGATTATGACATATTCAGGATTTGATAATGCATCAGTTGGCCGAATTATGTTCACCCCCATATGCCCTTCAAATTTCATGGCTTCATGGATGATGCCGTCCATCCATTCTTCAAATTCGCTGATCTTTCCTTTCTTCGCCTTTCTGGTTACAATAATTGTGACTGGACCGTGGCTCTCGCCATGATTATTATCATTCTGATGTACAGTCATATAACGTGCATCTAGTCTTGTCAGGGCACTACCTTATCTTTACGGGTATTGCTTTAGGAATGGCCTGTCTGCCATAGGATGAGAGGTCCACCATTGTCACCTTCCCACAATCCATCGGAAACCGTATAAAGGCTTAATTCTTTGATTAACGACACTTATCTGTGTCAATATCTGATTTCCTGCTTCAGCTCGTGGGCGCAGAAACGGTGGCTGGCATAGCAGTTGCCATAATAATACTGATTATCCTTGCGTCTTCGATAAAGGTAGTCAGAGAATACGAGCGGGTCGTTGTGTTCAGGCTTGGAAGACTGATAGGCGCAAAGGGTCCAGGAGTTGTAATCATAATTCCAGTGATAGACAGAATTCGAAAGATTGATCTGAGACTGCTGACGCTCGATATCTCGAAGCAGAGGATAATAACCAGGGACAACGTGACCGTTGACGTAGACGCGGTTGTCTATTTCAGGGTAAACGACGCCAACCAGGCAGTGGTCAAGGTGCAGGATTATGTTCTTGCCACAAGCCTTGTCTCACAAACGACCTTACGTGACGTTCTTGGTCAGGTTGAGTTCGATGAACTGCTGACTAAAAGAGAAGATTTGAACAAAAGGCTGCAAGCTATACTTGATGAAGTTACCGAGCCGTGGGGGATCAAGGTTTCCGCGGTGTCGATAAAGGACGTCGCTATAGCTCAGGAAATGCAGAGGGCGATAGCAAAGCAGGCAGAAGCCGAAAGGGAGAAGAGGAGCAGGATAATCATGGCGGAAGGCGAGCTAATCGCGTCTGAAAAGATGGCCCAGGCCGCAGAATACTACACAAAGAACATGGCCGCAATGAGGCTGAGGGAATTACAAACATGGGCTGAAATAGCGAGGGAAAAGAATATGATCGTAGTAACTGGCGGCGATTCGGGAAGCCTTGGCCCGGTGCTGGGATTACTTAAAGAGAAGATCGAGAAGAGCTCGGAAAGGCAGGAATCCGATACCAGAGCACTGATCAGAGGGGAAATCAGGGATTTGTTCGAGGCGAAGAAGGAGAAAAAGGAGAGCAAATGAGATTTGCCCTCATTGTTTTGTTTCTCTTTGCAGTTTCAATACCTCTAGCTGCAGCCCAATCCGAAGATAGGAAGGTGCTATGGGTCGAACTGAGCGAGCCCATCACTGCAGCGTCTGCGGAAAACGTAGAAGCCACGATTCAGGAAGCATCTGCGGGATCTTATGATGCAGTACTAATTTCCTTGGACACATTCGGTGGCACGGCTGACTCGACATTCAAGATTATCGACAGCATACAGTCATCCGGCGTACCAGTGATAGGCTATGTATATCCTGCGGGGAAACATGCTCTGTCTGCCGGCACAATAATACTCATGGCATCAGACTATGCCGCTATGGCACCATATTCGACGATAGGTTCCTCACAGCCAGTCGTTGGAGCAGAGCCAACGAATGAAACAAAGTTCGTAAATGCCATCGCGGAAAAGCTCGTTACACTCGCAGAACTGCATGGGAGGAATTCCACAC
>JBOGQL010000120.1:0-1577 GCA_050748985.1 Nitrososphaera sp.
TATCAGGCCGGCAAGATCGCCGAGATCCGCAACTACTGCGAGACCGACGTCGTCAACACCTATCTCGTCTTCGTCCGCTTCCAGCTGATGCGCGGCGCGCTGACCGAGCAGCAGCACAAGGCGGAGAGCGACGTGGTGCGCTCGACGCTGAAGAAATCAATCGAGCCACACTGGAAGGAGTTCCTCGCGAAGTGGCGGGCGTGAAAGCGAACCGCCAGGCGGAGAAAAACCAGAACAATATTGAACCGCCAAGACGCCGAGAGAAACGGAAATATATTCGAACCGCCAAGACGCCTAAAAACATGTAGTGAGCTACCGAAAATATCTCTCTGGTATCATTATCAAATCTTGCGCTGGAGGCTTTCCCAATGGGCCATCCCGTGATTCATTCCGACCCCCGGATTCAAGGGGGCGTGCCGGTATTCGTCGGCACCCGCGTTCCGGTCAAAAACCTGTTCGATTATCTCGAATCAGGAGACTCCCTTGACCAGTTTCTTGAGGACTTTCCCTCCGTATCCCGAGAGCAGGCCGTTGCGGCACTAGAACTCGCCCGCGAAGCGCTGGCGGCGGATGCGCATCCTGCTTGACGAATCACTTCCCCGTCGGTTACGCGGCGAACTGCCTGGTCACTCCGTCAAGACCGTCGCCGAGATGGGCTGGTCGGCTCTTGAGAACGGTGAGCTCCTCCGCCGTGCGGCAGATGAGTTCGATGTATTTGTCACGGCGGACCAGAATCTGCAGTTTCAGCAAAATCTGAGCGCCCTGCCGCTTGCAGTCGCCGTGTTCGTCGCACACACCAACAAGGTCGAGGATCTTCGGCCATTGGTTCCACGTCGGCTTGCGCATCTGGCAACGCTCCAGGAAAAAACATTTGTGCGCCTCGGTAGCTAACTCGACTCTTCGTCCTTCCTCCCTGTCATCCGCGCCCTTTGCGGCGAGCGGCTTCGGCATTTCACGCTGTTGAGCTAAACTAGCGTCACCGCGTTCGCGGCGCACTTTGACTCCGCCGCAGCGGCGATCATGGAAGTCCTGACGGTCGAATCCCTGGACCAGGAAGGTCGCGGCGTGGCGCACCGCGACGGCAAGGCCGTGTTCATCGAAGGCGCGTTGCCGCGCGAGGTGGTCGCCTGCACGACTCAGCGCAACAAGCCGAGCTACGAGATCGCCACACTGGACAAGGTGCTCAAGGAGAGCTCGTCGCGCGTTGCGCCGCGCTGCCGCTATTTCGGCCTCTGCGGCGGCTGCAGCCTGCAGCATCTCGATCCCCGCGCGCAGGTCGCGGTGAAGCAGCGCGTGCTGGAAGACAGCCTGTGGCACATCGGCCGCGTGCGGCCCGAACAGATGCTGCCCGCGATCCACGGTCCCGCTTGGGGCTATCGGCACCGGGCGCGGATGGCGGCGCGTTACGTTCCAAAGAAGGGCGGTTCGCTGATCGGCTTCCACGAGCGGCGCTCGAGCTACGTCGCGGACATGGAAAGCTGCGAGATCATGCCGCCGCGCATCTCGCGCCTGCTCCGGCCGCTGCGCGAGCTGGTGAACGGGCTCTCGATTCGCAGCCGCATGCCGCAGGTCGAGGT
>JBOGQL010000121.1:0-4909 GCA_050748985.1 Nitrososphaera sp.
GCCGCAAGCGATATAATTGCTGTGCTGACCCAATTGGAAAGTTTAAAATGAACTGGAGCCGTCAACTTCAGTTATAGCGATGAAAGTCTCGGAGATCATGGTGACAGATGTCTACACGCTTGACGCGGAAGACACTATTGCCAAGGCGTACAGCCTGATGGAGGACAAGTCAATTAGCCAGGTCCCGGTGGTCGATGGAAGCGGCAGGTACTCAGGAATGATTTTCGCAAAGCAGCTTCTTTCATCTTCCGCGCAGCCATATTCGAAGCTGAAAAGCTTCGTTGCGAACACGTCGACCGTGAATCCGGAATTCGATGTCGAAAAAGCCGCTCAGCTGGTCATAGGCAGCGGCAACCGGGCCCTTCCCGTCGTTGAGAAGGGCAAGCTCGTGGGTATCGTCAGCGAAACTGACCTTGTGCAGACAGCAGACTTTGGTCATGCTGCGGTCGACGAGGTGATGTCTGGAGCGATAGTCATCGAGGAGGACTCTTCGCTTGCAGACGCAGTCTCGAAGATGAGGCGATACAATATTTCCCGCCTTCCGGTCATAAACACAGCCGGAGTTCTCCGCGGGATGCTGAACATCCTTGACGTAGGCAAGATAATCGGTACCATTCCCCGAGAACGGACCAGCAGGTCAGCCGGTATATCGGGCGCGACCGCCGGAATTAGGGATGTCAAGGTAAAGGATCTCATGAGAAGAGCGATTTCCGCTGAGAGGGGGACTCGGCTCAATGCAATTGTGGAGAACTTTAGGAGAAACGAAGAGGTCGTCGTGGTAGGCGACAGCAGGCCCATGGGCATCGTCACTGCAAAAGACGCGCTCGAGCTCGTTCTTCCAAAGAAGAGCGCCGGGCCTGCGATCCACATGGCACACCTTGAAGACGGGCAGGATCGAGTAGAAATCCAGGAGCAGCTGCAGCGCTTTTTGAAAAAGATCCAGGGCAAGCTGGGCGATGTGACCTCCGTCGTCGTGTACGTTGACAAGCACAAGACCCGCAAGTATTCTCTCCGCACCAGGCTGATAACGGCAAGAGGCGTGATAGACGCCAAGGCAGTCGGCTACGATCCCATCTCCGCCTGCAAGGAGCTGATATCAAGGCTCGATCGGCGAATAAAAGAGGAGCACAGCCAGAGGGTAAGGGCACGGCAGCACCGGGAATCAGCGAGAAGAATGTAATATGGCGCGGATGAGGAGATTTGAACTCCTGATCGCCCGAGGGCGAATCGGCTCACCGGCCAGGTACAGACGGACTCAAGGCCGACGCATTATTGTGTTCTCGACAGAAGACCACTCTGCCACATCCGCGCTGCCAATTCCATTTTGTCTCCTACTATTATAGGTTCTTTGCAATGTTCGCTTTGGCTCGATTTATCCAGACGGAAAGACGGGCTTGACCAGAGGGTGTGTGGATGGGATTACTGCGTGGCATTTTGGCCCTGCCAGCCGGAAGCGGTGCCCGAGCTCCGTCGCCATCATCGGCCGAGGATGCGGGTTGCGACCGATTTTTATACCTGACATCCGAATAAGTTAGAGTAGTGACAGCCCGCAGGGGTGCGCAAAAATTAAAGTCGATTTCTGTACTTGTGCCTCTTGAGATGGTGCAGTCCAGCATCACTGCAATCGGGTTTCTGCTTGAAGACACTGTCACGATCGTCTCCGGGGGAAAATTCTGGAGCAGGATGCTATACTCTAGGGGCGCGGAGACGATTTCGATCTCGGAGGAGATTGGCGATGCATACCCAAAGGATCCCATCATCACGATATGCGGTTCAAGGAATACTATTTCCAGGGTGGTCAAGGGAGTCGGCGGATAGCATGCCCCTCTATGAATGCAACGAGCACCAGTTTGTGGAAAACACCCGTCGCCTTTTAGAGGCAGGGGAAAAGTTTCTAGTCAATCGCAGGATAACACTTCACGACGACGCAAGATACGGCCCAGCCTCGATCCCCGACCAAGAGTTCAGGCGGTACTCTACGCTGTGCACAAGAAAGTCTGTCAACTCAACCGCATACGCCCGGGTGCCTTTCGTGGACAGCTTCCATGGCAGCAGGATGCACTACGAGGGGGATATCCTGCATTCGTCAGGCAGCCTCCTGTTTCCAAGGATGTCGATCCCTTACTACAAGGTCGAATACTCTGTCAACGTCTGGGGCGGCACCTACCTGTTCAGTTTCGACGCGCTGTTTAACCCGCGTGTCGTGATAGAAAAGAGAACTGGTAGAAGACTGGGCAGGGAAGGCGCTCTGGTTCACGTGCTAAGGTACGACCAGCCGGAGGAACGAGTGCTTGCGATAAACCTGCCACAGGATGTGATGGTGTTTGACGTCAAGCACATGATCAGAGTAATCGATCATTCGTCAATTTTTTAGCCGCTATGTTTCTGTTTTAGCATCCATTCGAAAAAAGGTTCAAGAGTGCTTTTGAAAGGTAGCGACCCTCTGTCGGGGACGTTAAATCCTAGAAGCAACATCCTCCCCTCCAGCTTTTTTTTCAGCGCCTGAGGCAGGTCGCTCGCGTTCAAGGGTTGGAACAGTTCGAAGAAATATCCTTGCTTGTGGTAAGCGACGTGCTGCGCAAAGCAGTCGGAGAGTATGGCCGGGTCTCCGGCCACGCGCTTGTCCATATCTGGAGCGCTGCCAGCATTATCGACGGCTATCTGGAGAGACCTCTTTGTGTAGTTTTCTCGTGTAAAAGCTGGCGCCATTTTCGCAGGGTTCGAGGAATAGAGCCTGACGTCCTTTGCAACCTGCTCGACCGCCTTCCTTGCGATGTCGGAGGCATCCCTAGCTTCGGATACGGTGGGTACTCCGTAGTCTTTACCGAAAAGGTAGAATGACCCCATCAGCTCTCCCTTTTTTACAATCGGAAAGTCATGCCTGTCAGCAATAAATAGAGAAATCCTGCGCGAAATGTCAGCCGGCATGAATACCCCCATGTAAGAATCTGCAGCAACCGGCATCCTGTCTCTGCAGGGATGAAAGGGAAATTTATAGATAAAAGAAAGAGTGGGTGCTAGTGCGCATGAGGTGGAGGCGCGCTACCCTTCGCCAGAGCCTCGTTGTAGGTTCCCGAGGCCTTCTCGTGGAATTCTAGGCTGGATTGGTCGACCTTGACTGCCTGTGGCGGACAAACTGAAACGCATGCCATGCACCAGATGCAATCGTGTTCCCTGATGGGGTCTGCCTTGTCTGTGTAGTCCTTGCGCTCTTCCTTTGTCGAGCTGCCAGTCCCCGAGCTGGTTGCATTGGCCACTTCTGTGGCCGGAACGTCCTGCTCTGTCCTGTACCACTGGAATACCTGCACGGGACAGGCTTCGATGCACGCACCGTCAGCAATGCAAGAGTCCCAGTCAATTGCCACCATGGTGCCATGGACGCCCAGTGGAACGAGCTGCTCTCCTCTTGCCTCGTAAGCCTTTTTCACTTCTTCGTTCTCTGCGGCCTCGACCGTCCTCCCGGGGCCCCATACATAGTGATAATGTTCGCCGTCTGGAAGCGAGTGCTTGCCTATTACCTTGTGATTCCTTGGAAAGTCTGGATCTATCGGCATTTCCTACAGGTAAACGAGATTGATATTATATAAATTGTTTGCGAACGGTTGTTGGAGGAGCCAGAAGAAATGTATCAGAAAACATGCTACGTAGTTTTTTCAAATAGCACGTTCAGCTCGTGATCCAGCAGCTTGGCCCTGGACATTTTCATCCCGGCAGTTGCCACCGGCAGCGGGACAATGTTGACGATGCGCGCGGCAGGAGTCTTGACGCTGATGGTCAGCTGGTCACCGTACCGCTGCAATTCAAAGTCGTCTTTCTCTGTGAACGGGACCTGCACAGTCATGTTGATTGCGGTACCCTCGTTCACGAACGAATAGGGCTTGCCGCGGTAGAATATCTTTCCGGGATCTTCGCTTCCAAAGAGTACCTCGCCGTGCTTGCGGAGCATCTCGGCTCCCCGGAGCTCCGTAGCAAATAGCTCGACCTCCCTTACAGGCAGCGGGTAAAAGTTGGCCCTTGCCTCCACAACCCTCTCCTTCTGGTAGGTGGCCCATCTTGCGTAATATTCGTCGGACGAGCCGACCATGATCTTGTTTACTATCGCCATGTCTACGTTGATGCCGTATAGGCTGGCAGACATCAATGTCCTCTTGGCATTTTCAATGCTGAATGTGTCCGGGTTTGTAACTAGCCTGATGCTCGTGGTGTCGTTGTTCTGTATGATGTCTGCCAGAATGTCCAGCCTGTCCAAAAGTTCCATTTCGCTTTGGATCACGTTCCTGGATGGGGCCGGAATCTTGGCAAGGGGCTGGAAGACCTTTGCAAAGCCGCTAAAAAGTCCGGCAAGGCCGGTGAGCTTGCGGCCGATGCTGCCGACCAGCTTCGGAAAATACAGGTACCGTAGCGCCTCGCCGGAGGCGGGCATATCAAGCACGATAGCGTCAAATCCCTTGGTGCGCTCAATTTCCTCAATCTTTAGAAGAGAGAAGAGCTGCGTCATACCCGGCAGCATCGCGATTTCATATGCGAGCGTTTCATCGATCCCCTTTGCAGAGAATATCGCAGCCATGTACGACAGAATGCTGTCATACTGCCTGCTCATTTCGCTGACCGGGTCTATTTGGAGCGCGGTCAGATTCTGCAGCACGGGCTGCGGGTCATGGCCAATGCTGGGCATCACGAATGCGTCGCCCAGAGTATGCGCGGGGTCGGCTGAAATCAGTAGAGTATTCTGGCCAAGCTCGGCCATCTTTATCGCTGTCGCGCAAGAGGTAACGGTCTTGCCAGTTCCTCCCTTGCCTGTGTAGATAATCAGCCGCACAGCGAAATCAATGCAAGAACCAATAAAAGAGTTTAGAGTATGCTCATCGTATATGCTGCCGTCAGTCGATTATTCGCTTTAGTTTTGATC
>JBOGQL010000122.1:0-9434 GCA_050748985.1 Nitrososphaera sp.
TTTCTTGGACATGACAGTGAACCACTCGGCAGCCTCGTCGACTTCCTCCTCAAGAAGTTCCTCTTCTATCTTCATAAACGCGATCTTGTAGATTGTCTTGTCCACAACCTGTTTGTTCAGGGTGACATTCAGAACCTGCCCGTCCTGGACAGCCAGTCGCAAGTCAGAAAACGCTTGTTCCACAAGCCGCTCCGTCGCCGGGTCAAGGTCAGCCGCAGCAGGACGGAAAACAGCGTCGTACTTTGACTCTGCTTCTGCCAACTGATCAAGAGCCGTCTGGGTTGCCGTATCATTCTTGCCTGTAAGCTTCTCAACATTACCCATCGCTGCATTTATCGAACTCCATGAGTCGCCTTTTGTTTCTTCTTGGCCATGGGCAACAAATGGAACTGCTGCCATTGCGATGGTAGCCAGCAGGATCGATATCGTTACAAGTGGTGAAAGGTAGTGGGCCTTCATTATTAGGACTGCCTAATTAGGCTGACCTAATATAAACCATCAAGTCAAGGAGAATCGCATATATCCGATTTCCTAGAATGGCAGCTTGTCAATGGTTGTGATTAACGCGTCGAGGCAATTGTCGGCACCGGTAGAGAAAGCATGGGAAATTATTGGAGATGTTGACAATGAGCCTACGTACTGGCACGGGACAAAATCTGTCAGAAACATCAGCAGGAATGGCAACGTGATCGAAAGAGACGTGACGATAGCTTTCAGGGATTCGAGGTGCCGTCAGACAGTGATCCTTGATCCGAAAAAGTCGGTTACAATCAATATTACGGAAGGTCCCTTCAAAGGTACCAAGAAAGTCACCCTCATTCCCGTCGGCGATAAAACAAGGGTGGAGGTTGCCTGGGACATCAAGCTGGCTGGTTTTCTCGGGATATTCAGCGGGATGGTGAAGAAGCATATTGCCGAAGGTACAGAGGAAGCTCTGGAAAGGATCGCGAAAGCGGTGGAATAAATAGCCTGGTGACGGCTAAGCGCGACGATGGAGCTTGCCGTTACAATCGTCAATCTAGTTCTTGTTGCGATCTTGGCCGGCATTTTCGGCCTTTGGGCGTACTTTCTCGCCTACATGATTAAGTCGTTCAGGCAGGCTCCAAAGCTCGAATCTTTTGAAAGTACGGGAGCAAAGGGAACCCCCAAGGTGAGCGTAATTCTTCCCGCACGAAATGAGGAGCGCTATGTTGCTAATTGCCTGGACACTCTGCTTGCGCAGGACTATTCCAATTTTCAAATAATTGCTGTCAACGACTCGTCGACAGACAGGACCGGCGAGATAATGCAGACGTATTCAGACCGGGACTCCCGAGTAATCTATGTCAGCGCGCCGCCAAAGCCAGAAGGCTGGGTTGGCAAGAACTGGGCCTGCTATCAGGGTTACCTGCGGGCTGAAGGAGAAGTGTTGATGTTCACGGATGCCGACACGACACACAAACCCTCTGCGATGTCCCTCGCCGTCGCCCACCTCCTGTCGCAGAATCTCGACGCGTTGACTGCGATGCCGCACCTGATCTGCAATGACTTTTGGACAAAGATTACGCTGCCATCCTTGGCAACATTTCTCCACACAAGGTTCTCGCCACTGCGCGTCAACGACCCGAACGTCAAGACAGGCTACTTTTTTGGCAGTTTCTACATCATCAAGAGAAATACCTACGAGGCAGTCGGAACTCACGAGGGCGTGAGATCAGAACTTGTCGAAGACGGTGCTCTCGGAGGCAAAGTCAAGGCAGCAAAGTTCAGGATGAAGATGGTGAGAGGGGAGAATCACGTGGATGCAGTCTGGGCCCGGGACTTTGAAACGCTATGGCATGGCCTCCGGCGACTGATGATACCGCTATACCACCAGAACAGGAAGGGTGGCTTCATGATGCTGCTCTTCGTCATCTTTATCCTGTTCGTGCCGTTTGCTCTTTTGCCACATTCACTTCTCGTTGGCGGTCTTGGGGATGAAGTTTCCAAAAATCTGCTTCTTGCACTACAGTTTTCGACAGTAGCATTGATACTTCTAGCGACTGCAGTGCAATGCCGGCTTGGCGTTTTCCAGAATCCTGCGTATGCGCTTGCCTCTCCTCTGGGTGGCGCCATCGTGTCATTTGGATTCCTCTTTGCCATCGCAAACGCCGGAAAGACCGGTGCGGTCAGCTGGCGAGACAGGGAGTACACCATGAGCGAAACCCAGCATCCCCTAAGCTAGAATCCTTTGCGGCTAAACTCCGACCGGGATTCAAAAACAGCCCTTGCCTAGTCAGGGCTTGCTGGTCGAGGTTGCTAACTTTCCACGGGAAAAGGATTATTAGAACAAACCACGATCTTTTCTTCTGAATTTGAACAAGGGCATTTTGGCAGTCGCGATCATAATCGCTGGAATCGCAATTTTCTTCGCCTACTCACAGTTTAACGATCTTGGCGATTTCGGAGACCTGCCCCGGATCCCGGGCTCTGACCAATCAGGAGATACCGGAGCTAACGACAGGGGCAGCGTGGATGATAACGCTTTCAGAATTGGCGAAATAAGCACTGTCGAGGGTGCCGACACCGAACTGACGCTGCCGGAACTCTTCGAGCGCGTCGAAAAGTCCGTGGTTCAGATAACGGACAGCGACGAAACAAACCCCCAGGATTCAAGGCTGGGTTCGGGCTTTGTATACGACAACAACGGTCACATTATCACGAATTACCATGTCGTCAGCGGCGGTGGCAGGCTCGACGTTACGTTCCTCGACGGCACCGTCTACAGGGCATCACTTATCGGCTCCGACCCGTTCACGGACCTTGCGGTTCTCTACGTTGAGGATGCGCCGGCCGAAAAACTCGTGGCGCTCCCCCTCTCAGACTCGTCGAAGATAAGGGTAGGTGAGCAGGTCGCTGCCATCGGGAATCCATTCGGCCTTTCTGGGTCCATGACCTCGGGGATAGTGAGCGGACTTGGCAGGCTTATCCCGTCCCAGGAGGCTGGCTCGTTTTCGATACCGGATGTCATCCAGACTGACGCGCCGATAAACCCCGGCAACTCTGGCGGCCCGTTGCTCAACATGCGTGCAGAGGTGATCGGGATAAATTCGGCCATATTCTCGACTACGGGTCAGTTCGCCGGAGTGGGATTTGCCATACCCTCGAATACGATGGCAAAGGTTGTCCCCGCACTAATCACTACGGGATCATTCAAGCACGCATGGCTGGGAGTATCGGGCACGGACATGACTCCCGGAATAGCTGAAGCCCTTGGCCTAGAGGAGCCCAGGGGATTTTTGGTTGTAGACGTGGTGGCGGGCAGCCCTGCAGACACCGCCGGAGTCCAGGGCGGAAACAGAGAGGTCACTGTCGATGGCAGGCCGATCCAGCTCGGCGGAGACGTCATTATCGCGATAGATGGTAACGCGGTGAGAAAGATAGACGACATCCTGGTCTACCTTCAGAGGGAAAAGAGCGTCGGGGACGACATAAAGCTGACAGTGCTCAGGGACGGCGAGGTCCGCGACATAACCGCCAAGCTGGCAGCAAGGCCGAATCAGCTGGAGTCGCCGTAGTGGCAAGATCGTTTATTAGTGATTACCAGCTCTAGAGAAGCGTCAATTTGCTTGCAGATTCTGCCAGCGAAATGTTGAATCAAGCCCTTGAGGGGCCATTGACCCACGAGGATGCCCGACTTTTGATTTCAGAATGCCCAACAGACTCGTTGGTAGCGCTCGCAGGCAGGACCCGTGACAGGTACAAGCCTGGTCCTGTCATCACCTATTCGAGAAAGGTCTTCATTAATCTGGTAAACCTTTGCCGCGACACATGCACATACTGCACCTTCAAGAAGGAGCCGGAAGATCCGATGCTTTCCATCATGACGCCTGAACAAGTCCTCGCAATAGCGGAGGCAGGTCAGAAATTCCGGTGCACGGAAGCGCTCTTTGTGACAGGTGAACGGCCGGAACAGAAATACGGCGAAGCCCGAAACTGGCTCCGATCTTTCGGGCATGTTTCCACAGTCGATTACATTGCCGAAATGAGTGATCTGGTTCTGAACAAAACGGGGCTCCTGCCGCACACTAATGCTGGCAGCCTAACTAAAAAGGAAATGGCCCAGCTAAAAGACACCAACGTCAGCCTCGGAGTTATGCTAGAAACATCGAGTGAACGACTGATGGAGAAGGGGATGCCGCATGAAGACGCGCCGAGCAAGAACCCAAAGGTGAGGGTAAAAACTCTTGAAAGCGCCGGAGAGCTGAGAATTCCAATGACTACAGGCGTCCTTGTTGGCATCGGAGAGACGCCGGTGGAGCTTGTTGACTCACTTTTTCTCATAAAGAGAATCCACGAAGAGTACGGTCACATCCAAGAAGTTATCATGCAGAATTTCGCGCCCAAGCCCGATACCAGGATGGAGAATGCGCCCGCGGCGTCCTTTGACTATTTTCTTCGGGCCGTAGCCATGGCAAGGATAATCATGCCAAAGATGAACATCCAGGCCCCGCCTAACTTGAGCCCGAACGTCTACGGGCGCTATATCGATGCGGGAATTAACGACTGGGGAGGCATCTCACCCGTAACAATCGACCACGTCAATCCGGAATTCCCTTGGCCAAGCGTACCGTCAGTGAAAAATGCAGCAGAGGAAAGGGGCAGGCGACTTCGCGCGCGCCTCCCGGTATACCCTGAATTCCTTAAGGGTGGATTTATTACGTCGGACCGTCTCCAGCAATGCGTAAACTTGATTGCCGACGAATCTGGACTGGTCAGGGAGGGGTATGCAAGTGATTGATTCGCTTCTGAAGGAAGCAGATCCGCTTGTTGCAGCTGCCCTTGACCGGGCGATGAGCGGCAAGGAGATTTCCGTAGACGACGCTGTTGAGCTGTTCGACTCCAAAGGGCTTGAGATGAACCTTGCTGTACTGGTGGCAGATGAGCTCAGGAAGAGGGCTGTCGGCGACTTAGTTACATACGTCGTCAATAGGAACATCAACTTTACCAACGTTTGCATCAAGCAGTGCGGCTTTTGCGCGTTTAGTAGGGACTTCCGCGAGGAGGAAGGGTACTTTTTGCCCACGGAAGAGATAGTGAGGAGGGCAAAGGAGGCAGCAGGTCTCGGCGCTACGGAGGTCTGCATTCAGGCGGGACTGCCGCCAAAGATGGATGGCAATCTGTATGTCGATATCTGCAAGGCAGTAAAGAAAGAACTTCCGGACATGCACATCCACGCCTTTTCGCCGGAAGAGGTGCTCTACGGCGCCGTGAGGTCGGAAACTCCTACCATCGAACATCTGAGAATGTTAAAGGATGCAGGTGTTGGGAGCCTGCCGGGCACCGCAGCCGAAATCCTCGACCAGCAATTACGCGACGTGATATCGCCGGGCAGGATATCAGTTCGCGACTGGGTGAGAATTATCAAAGAAGCACATTCCATCGGAATACCAACAACGTCCACGATAATGTACGGCCACATCGAAACTTCGCGCCACAAGGCAGAGCACCTCGCGCTCTTGCGTGATATCCAGAAGGAAACTCGCGGCTTTACCGAATTTGTCCCGCTGAGCTTTGTGCATACCGAGGCTCCGATGTACAACCGCGGTACTGTGCAGAACGTCCGGCCGGGCGCGGACGGCAACGAGGTTGTCAAGATGCATGCCGTTGCTAGAATTATGCTAAACAACTACATCCGGAATATCCAGGTTTCCTGGGTAAAGGAAGGACCTAGGATGTGCCAGCTGCTTCTCGGCGCAGGTGCAAACGACTTTGGCGGGACGTTGATCAACGAAAGCATTTCGACTGCGGCAGGGTCACAGCATGGCCAGCTCATGCGGCCAAAGGAAATAAGAAGGATAATCAGGGCCGCCGGTAGGGTCCCTGCCCAGAGGTCGACCACGTACAAGACCATAAAGGTATACGGAGAAAGCGATGACGAACAGTCTGCGCTTGACATTGCGGAGGCGTCGCAATTCGGATCATACCATCAGCTGATTAAGCTCGACAAATTTAGGTATAAAGAAAAGAGCAAACAACCTAGAAATATTTGATCGTACCTTAAGAATTCTGTCGAATCGATATTTTCACAATATTCTCGCAAGACTTATACGGACATCTTCATTCTATCCTTAGCACGATGCCAAATAATTAGCGGTGGGGTCGTAGCGAAGCCAGGCATCGCAACGGGCTCCAGATCTAACAAGACGGGCTAGTTAGAAGATACCCGTGGATCAAGGGTTCAAATGACTGCGGCGAGAGCCGGGTCAGAACAAATCCCTTCGGCCCCACTTTTAGATAAGTTGTGAATTCATTGTGCCAACTGCGAAATTATTCTTTCAGTTGGCGAGGGCGGAATAATGTCTGAATAGCAGAATGACAACCAACGCCTCAGAAAGCGCGCCGGGAGAAGGAATTCATGAGCTAAACCCTTAGTAACGTGTTATTATTACAAGTAAGAACGTGCCCGTGAAAGAGGTTGAAAAGGTAGAGATTACTTGTCTAGTTGACAACAATGTTGATGTACTTCTGCCAAATACGGACGTAGCTCGTCGACCAGTCCTGGCTAAGAATTGGTACGAACAGCCACTGATTGCCGAGCACGGTTTTTGTGCGGCTTTGACTATACACATAGACGGGGTAAAACACAGGCTAGTACTTGATTCTGGTTTAGATCCTCTGGCCGCTTCTCATAATACAAATGTGCTTGATTTCGATCTATCTCGTTGTGAGTTATTGATTTCAAGTCACGGACATGTCGACCATGCAGGCGGCCTCCTCAGTCTTCGAAACAAGATGAATCAAAAGCAGAATATCCCACTGGTCCTCCACGAGGACGCCTTTAGAAATAGGCTAGTAAAGTTTCAGGATGGTAGAACAATAAACTTGCCAGCCCCGAATAAGTCCTTTTTGACAGAGGCAGGGTACGAAATTGTCGAAAAGAATTCGGATAGCTTGTGGATCAATGATAGAGTCCTCGTTACGGGAGAAATTCCAAGGGCTAATAGCTTCGAAAAGGGCTTTCCCAACCACTATTCTGAAGTCGATGACGGAAAAATTGAAGCTGATCCGTTGATCAACGATGATCAGGCGATCATTCTGAGTGTCAAAGATAAGGGCTTGGTGATTATTACCGGTTGTGGACATGCTGGCATCATAAACACTTTGAATTATGCAAAAGATCTGACCGGGGAAGATAGAATCTATGCTGTACTTGGGGGAATGCACCTATCCGGCGGATTGTTCGAGCCAATAATCCCCAGAACCATCGAGGAATTGGAGAGATTGAAACCGAAGTTCGTTGTGCCATGTCATTGCTCTGGTCTGAAAGCTGTGAGTGAAATCGCCAGAAAGATGCCTGATGCTTTTATACAGAATAGCGTCGGAACTAACTATATCTTCTGAATTAGTGTTGAGCCATGGCACACTTGAGTAAGAGCAAGAATCTGCACCCCCACTGATTCACAAAATTAGCCATTAGACGGTCAGAGCATGATATCGTAGGCGGCAGTTGCTGCGTGTCGGCACCGATTCCCGCAAAATCTTTAATAGAATCATGATACAATTTCTCTTAGTGACACTTGCTTTTCTATTCATAGAATGCATCAAAGATCAAGCGGAAACCGTCCAGAAATTAGCAAAGCAGGTGCATGGCGTAACGGAAGCTCATTCAACAACTGGCGGCTTTGACTTGGTTGTTAAGGTTCAGACGGAGGATGAGCACAAGTTAAAGCACGTTGTCAGGGCAATAAAGGCTATAGCCGGAATAGCGGCTGTCGTCACAAGCATCGCATACGGCAACATCAGCTGAGCTAATGTGAATGAACGTGCTGTCCAGCAAGTCCGGCGACCCTATCTTAGATGGTGCGCCCTTAGCACTGCCTCGTCTACAACCTTGCCATCCCTGATGCTGACGGCCTTTTCAAGGTCCGGCCTGCTAACCTCGTTAGCGTAATCCCTCACATAATCCGTAACGATGTTCGAGAAGACCGCTGACGCGTAACGAGGGACGATGGAAGGTATGTTTGGCACGCGGACGAAAATATTGCCAAAATAGTCAGCTTGCGCGGGGCTCAGTATCGTGCCTGTTCTGGCTGGCGAGTATCTCCCCGCCGGATCATAATACGGAAAGTTGCCGCCCTGATCGACTGACACGTCGATTATTATCTTCTTGCGCACTTCTGAGGCTTCCTTCAGGGTTCTCTCGTCCACAACTCTTTCTGCCTTTTCTCTGTCATATGTTGCACCTATCATGAAATGCGAGCTGCGCAGGATATCATGGTCGGCGGAGCCACTTATGGAGAACCGTGGAAGGTTGAGCTCCTGAAGGTACTTCCTCCGCGTTTCTCTCTTTTCAATGATGGTTACCTTGGCTCCAAGGGCCGAGCAGACCCTCGCTGCCATTTCGCCTACCGTTCCCCCGCCAAATATTACCGCCATCTTGTCCTGAATGGAAAGCATGCGTCTGAGATCTCCGCTGATCGTGCCATTGCTGTTTGAGATGTGATCAAATGCCTCGATGAACCTTGATCGAACCTCATCCGAGCCTGCCTTTAGCCTGACCAACTTGTCGTGCCTGAACGCGAAATTATGGATAAACCCTGCCCATATGCCTGCAATCGTGCCGGCTATTCTGCTCATCGGCATGAGCAACGGGGTCTGACCGTTCTGGTCAACTACCTTTTCAAATGATATGAAAGTCGCCCCGGACCTGACTGCCGCTTCTGTCAGCTCCCTGCTGGATTCAAAGTGGTTAAAGCCAAATATCGTCTGCTTTGCCCTGAGCAGCGTGTGCTCCCCTTTTGCCACCTGTATCTCCTTAACCTTGACTACGAGGTCCGAACCACTGTACAGTGCCGAGGCAGAGCCTACCACTTTTGCACCTGCAGACGCATATTCGTCGTCAGCAAATCCGCTCATTTCACCAGCATGCGACTCCACAAGGACATTCGTGCCTGACACAACTAGGGATGACACCGCGCGAGGAGTCAAAGCTACCCTATTTTCATACTCCTTTATCTCCCTTGGTATCCCGATAATCAATATTGTAACTTCCAGAAGGTACTATAGGGTAATATTGTTTTACCCTGTCCAGTGGATGCACCTTGCAATTTCGCTTCGTGAGCCGAAGGTGCTCTTTGCTTCCGGGATACGCCTTTCAATTGCCACATATGCTGAATCAACAAAGTGCTTCTCAAGGTCGGGCTTTCTGACCAGCCTGAAAAACCTGTTTTCGACAGAACGCAGCTTGTCAAAGTACAATTCAGAGCTTTCTTCAATAATGAGATCGGCGTCGCGGCATGAAATTCCGTTTTTCCTAAGGTGCCTTTCCAGCCTGCTCGCATACCGGGTGAACTCTAAGGAATGACCGTCATAGTCATCTGGCATAGCCCGTCATCGCATGCGAAGAATAATACCACTACATGCATTTTAATTTTGCATAATCGATCTGTGTCATGTTACACTCAAGGCATGGC
>JBOGQL010000123.1:0-4205 GCA_050748985.1 Nitrososphaera sp.
CAAACCCTTGCGAGAGTTGCGGTCAGCCACGCGAGGGCAGGGGCTGACGTGGTTGCGCCTTCCGCCATGATGGACGGTCAGGTCCAGTCGATTCGCCGGAGCCTTGACGACGCCGGTTTAACAGAAATCGCGATAATGGGCTACTCTGCAAAGCAGGCGACCCCTCTATACGCGCCATTTAGGGACGCGGCGCACTCGGCTCCAGAGTTTGGAGACAGGCGGACATACCAGATGCCATTCGCAAACGCAAGGGAAGCGATGCGTGAAGTCGCGGCAGACATCGCCGAAGGGGCGGACATCGTCATGATAAAACCAGCAATTCCGTATCTTGACCTGATATACAAGACGAGGCAGTCGACTAACCTGCCGATCTGTGCTTACAGCGTTTCTGGAGAATACGCGCTGATAAAAGCGGCGGCGCTGAATGGATGGGCCGACGAAGCTGCGGTAACGACAGAATTTCTGACATCTATAAAGCGCGCGGGCGCTGACATGATAATTACGTATCAAGCGAAAAAAATGGCGGAGCTCCTGCGCGAACGCTGAATTCGCACCTTTTTATCTTGGAATGCGCAATTCGGTTCACTGATGTTTGCATCCGATAGCGGCTCGGAGCGGGCAACAAGTATTGAGGATTACCAGAACACCTGCACCGAGTTCATAACCGACATAAGCAAGGATTACATGGATTGGGTGGATCGATACCAGCTAGGCGAACAAGAAACTTCAAAGAGAAAGTCGACTATCAACAGCATTGTCAAGATGACCAATGATTGGATCATGAAGTATGGGACGACTATAAAGAAAGTAGACGTGATCATGAACGACGGTGTTAACAAGATGGCAGAGAATACCGCTGGTTACCCGTTCGCCTATGATGTCCGTGTCGGCAGTTCAGCTCGCTATACTACCCATCCCGTGAGTGAAATAAGAGTAAACGTCAAGGCAACCCCGAGGCCGGGCAGGCTTGCGCGCATCGGGAATTACCACAAGGATCAACTTTTGCTTATCAGCTCGAGCTCCCCAGTCAATTTTACAGTGAGCAGGGAGAGCCTAACGGGAGCGGACATACTGGACGATTACATAGTACTGGATACTAAGAACTGTAAAAAGCACGATGTTATTTCTGTTACTACAGTAGTGGAGGAAGTCGAAGGCGATTACGTCACTGAAAGCAGAGGCTACTCAACAATAATACTTTTGGTCTAATGTGGCTACAATTTAAATAACGTCCCAGTATCGTAGAAAATAGCTGCGACGGTCGTCCAGTTTGGTCTAGGACATCAGATTGCCAATCTGGTAACCCGGGTTCAAATCCCGGCCGTCGCATTTTTGTTAGATGGTTTTTGGTTTCGATAGATTACTGGATTGCATTGATATCATTGCATGTTCCACATTGTGACTGTTGTTTGCAACATAGCCTGGCAGCTGGAATTTCGGGGATGACATCGTCACGTGCTTCCGCCGCAAGCGCAAAGCCCGAATTCATCGACCCTCTTCTCGCATGTGGGACAGCGTTCACCAAATTCGACTTCCCAGGCGTGTTTGCCGTACTTTTCGTAGTGAGAGTCAATTTCAGGAGGCACATTTTCATCATCCGCTTCTGGATGACTCCTGATTCGCGTCTCCGCCATTGAATATCCAACCGTGGTTTCCCTGCTATTAACCTCTGCTATTTGCCTGTTTCGCGTTAGCCTTGATAATTTCGAGGGCTCGCTCTGCTGCATCCTTTTTCGGTAGCTGAATCATGAATATGTTCTGAGAGTTTGTGTACGACTGTGAACTAGGAGAGATTGCAACCAGGCCGCTTTCCGAAAGCGCTTCAAAGAACTCCGGCATGTCATTTGCGTAAAGTAAATAATTCTGGTCGAAAGACGCGTCGAGGAACTTTATCTGGATATCCACGAAAACATCCTTTCCATCGTAGAAAATATCGAGCATCGTGTCGGCCCTGACCTTCTTCCCGAATATCTTCTGCAACATGTCCTCGTAATCCTTCTGGCTGATCAAGATGCATGGCACTTTTCTGCCCGAGAATTCGATAAGCGTCGCCCCTTCCTGATGCAGGTGTGCCTTGAACTCCTCGAGCGTGCTGAAGCTCCTCTTGGGCATTTTGGTTATTGTCACTGAACGTTGCAGGAAAATAACTCTTCACTTTTTCCCAAGTGTCACAAAATTTGCAGTCTATAAGGATTGTTTTACGGACTTGATCAAAACTTTGGCTCTATACCAGTTCTGAGTCGTCGTGCAGCCTTCTCCTTATCCTGTACGTTTCCCAGAGATTCCTGTAATAACCTATGACGGCCTCCCTTATCTGCTGGGCGGGATCGAGCTCATTTCTCTTGCAGTAATCCGCAAATTCCTCCCAAATTGCCGATGGACATTCGAATCGCAATAAAGATCTGTCGTCCGGTGCAGGTATATCCTTCATGTCTCGCATATTGAGTACGCTTATCTCTACTCCAGGTGCTGACACGTCGAGAGAATTCTCAAGGTCCATGAGGATCTTGTCGACATCTTTCATCGAGAGCTCCTTGTCAGACATGATTCGAGGTCCAGGCAAAGCTAAGTCCCGAGAACGGTATTAACTTCTGTCTGTAAGGGCGAAAACTTACACCATTTGGCGTGATCAGAAATCCATAATATCGGCAAGCAACGATCGGTCTGCTGAATGAGCAGGCGAATGTCATTCTATGCAATTTCTACGGAGACGCATATCCCCGAGGAAATAAGAAAGATTGTCTACGAAAAGCTGGAAGTCAGGGATATCTTTGGCACCAAATGCTACGTGATGATTGAAGACGAGGACAAGTCCCCTCTGAATCTCCTTGACGAAGAGAGCCATCGACGGGTGGAAAGATGGCTGCACACCGTAGGGAGCGATTCCGTGTTCACATATTCTTGGAGCTAGATTTTCTTTCCCTTGGATTGAATTTCACTCTTTTTCTAGAGTTGAATTTCCTTCCATCCGAGAATCCGCCGGACGCGATTGTAGCTATCTTGCAGCCACCTGCGATCTCCAGAAGCCGAATTCTCCAGGGGTATTAGCACTCTGAAGTCGTATGAAGAATCGTCTGCACCATAGCCATCGGCCAGGGTCGCATCTCTTATGACGAGCTTTCGAACCAAGTTCGGAATTGATTCTCCGCACTGCCTGGCGTACTCGGCAATAGCATCCATTTCTTTCTCAGTTAATTCAATGTTGATCGAAGGCAAATGCTCTTCCACCGCACTCTCCTGGCGGGCTGGTAGCAGCTGATCGGACCTTCTAACGCATAAGAGGCTGTATGTAAATTGCACTACAGAACACCTGTGCTATTCCGGGATCAGGATTTCAATACCTGTCGTTGGCCAGATATGAAGAACCTAAGGTACCAAAGCAATCCTGCTGCCATGCAGAGGTACGCAGAGTTGTAGATCATTGTTACTATAGTGACATCATTCTCGAAGCCACCAAGAATCGCATACCCCAGCAGGATGTCTGCCACAGCCGTCAGGATGAACGACACGAATATCCATGGGACAGAGGTGAGTTGACCCTTTCCGGAATTAAACACTATCAAGATAGCTGGTATGAAGAGTATAAAGTCCAAGACCGGATAGGCTACGGTTATGCCAAGAGGCAGGATAAATTCATCTCCACCATCCCCTTCCGGAGGTACTAGCACAGAGATGAGGCTCTGCATGTAGAAATACGAAAAGATAGCAATCGCTGCTATGACTCCGACTATCGCGTATTTCTTGATCCCCCTGCCAAAGAACTTGTACAGGGAGAATACGTAGTAAAGAAGACCTCCGTAGGCGCCCAGCCAGAACGCGTCGGCTATTGAAGGGAAGGGAGATTCCTCTCCTAACACTACTTCATAGTATCCCCAAGACGACTCGGCAACAAGCCACATTGTCAGCCCTACTGCCAGAGCCGTGTACGCTCTACCAAACAGGCCTGCGCTTCCCTGCCTCGCAAGTATCACAAACGACATCACGACGGCAGAAGCAATCGTGCCTATTCTAACAACGTCAAAGTAAACGAAATTCACTTCCGAGCCCATGACCAGAGCTATGAACCCGTTGACGGCAGCTACAGCTATAACAAGTCCTGCAATGTACTTCCTACGCTCCTTGGCAATGTTCAATTCGGTGTATTGTTTTTCCATTTCTATGCGCCTTCCTCGCTTCCGAACATTCTCATCATTCTGTCCACCGGA
>JBOGQL010000124.1:0-5844 GCA_050748985.1 Nitrososphaera sp.
CCAGATCTGTGAGATATTCATAAAGTGGGATGGCCTCTGGTGCCCGTGCTGCGGCTACAGGCTTCGGACAAAGCCAAGGAACCTGAAGTACAAAGCAAAGCTCAGGGCCAGGACCAGCGGAAGATTAGAACTCCCCGCGGCTCCCTTCATAACAGTGCACCGAAGGTAATCACCCCTTCAGGCAGGCATTGGCAGCCCTGAACAGCCGTCGCTGAAGATTCTGCAGATGCTGCACGTCGCTTGTCAGATCCATGGAGATCTGAATTAGCTTCGAATAGCGAGTGTGAAATGAGCTGCTCTTTCTTGCCAGACTTTCCGCAGCAACCCTCCCCATGTAATAGTAGCAATCGGCAAGCATCTGCCGCTCGAGCAAATATTCGATCTTTGAAATCACCAGTCTGTTGTCGTATTCTTTGGATTTCAGTTCCCGGACCGCTTCGATTGAGCGGGATATCGCCGGCCTCGTTGCCCTTTCCATGCCGATGCAGTCAAGGGCTGCATGTATCCCGTCTGCGACGCTCGCTGGAGAGTCAGTCTGCCTTACTTGCTCTAGCTCATGAAGGGGCATTGGCCTCTTTCCCGAAAGCGCAAGCACACCCGCAATGAATCGGTAGCACGCGAGCTTTGCCCACATCGCTGCAAGAACGGGGCGGCCGGTTGATTCAATCATTCTTTGCTGGCAAAGCAGGGAACCTATGAGCGATTTTCTGCCTGCCGCTGAGAGCGCCCTTCGATACTTATCACGCGTCATTTCCTTCTTTGCCGAGGCCAGAAGAAACTTCTCGGTATCCTCAAGGATTGCCGTTTCGTGCAGTTCAACAACATAATTTCGTGGGTCATTCCCAAGATAAAGAACCTCGACGGTGTAACCTTCCACATTAACGACCTCGTTTTCGCGGCTTTCGTTTGAAAATACAGCCAGATCGTACTCGCAGCAGTCATGCGGTATTTCTGTCGCGCGGCATCCAATCAGCGCGACTGGACGCAGGATCTGATTGCTAGCATAGCTTTCGATAGGTTCAGGAATCGAACTCGCGCTGAATGAGTGCAATCACTGGGGGTTCGCAGAGGCCAGATTTAACCGGTTATCCACAAACTGGAGGACGAATCACTCTAATATGTGAACGCAAATTATGTTCTGGCGCATTATGAGGAAAAATCGCAGTGCCAGAACCGGCAGAAAGATGACGTCTGGAAATTCCGACGAACTCGCAAGAATGGTCAGATCAGGTCAATTCAAAGTCGCCGTATATGGCCTTGGCTACGTAGGCGCAGCCCTTGCTTCTGTCTGGCTGCGTTCCGGTGCCCATGTAATCGGAGTAGACAAGGATCCACAGGTGCTGGGAAACGCGCGAAAGGGCAAGACCCATGTGCCGGAGCCGGGCGTCAATGAAGCGTATACAGAGGGTCTCGGAGAAAAAAGGTTCCTCGTGTACGACGATCCCGTGAAAGCATCCCGCGACTCGAAGCTAAAGATCATCTGCGTCCCTGTTCTAATTACAGACTCCGCTGCCGACCTGGCGGCGGTCAAGCAGGTCGCATCGGCGATAGGCAAGGGCCTGAAAAAAGGCGACGTGGTGTCGCTAAACCCGAGCGTTCCTCCGGGAACCACTGAAGACGTAGTAATCCCCATCCTCGAAAGGGAGAGTGGCCTGCGCGTGGAAAACGACTTCCACATGGTTTACAGCCCGGAACGGATCTACGAAGGACGGGCAATCAAAGACATCGAAGAAAATTACCCCGCGGTGCTTGCAGGCGCCGGCCCGAAGAGCCTTGAATCTGGCTCAAAGCTGTATTCGATTGTATTCAAGAAGGGAGTCATCAAGTTGGGTAGCATCGTTGCCGCCGAGACTGAGAAGCTGCTCGAAGGCGTCTACCGTGACGTCAACATTGCGCTCGCAAACGAAATGGCAAAGTTCTGCGAAAAGATTGGAGTGGACTTTTGGGAAGCTAGAGAAGCTGCAAACTCGCAGCCTTTCTGCCACCTCCACAAGCCAGGGGCAGGAGTAGGTGGCGCGTGCATACCGGTCTACCCTCAGTTCTTGCTCCATGCCGCCGAAATGAACAGGGTGGAATGCAACATTACGCGACTTGCGAGGAGCATCAATGATTCAATGCCCGCTTACTGCGTGGAGCAGGCAGTGAAGCTGCTTGACGGCGCGGATAACCCTGCCCAGGCGGTCGTGACCCTGCTCGGGCTGGCCTTCAGAGGAGGGGTATCCGACACCCGCCTCTCGCCCACATTCAAGATCATAGACGAGCTGACAAAACGGGGCATAAAAGAAGTCCGAGTCCACGATCCCCTAGTTGGCGGCGATCCAGCCCTGCCACAGGGAGTGCTCCTAACATCAGATCTGGGTCAAGCCGTCAAAGGTGCAGACCTAGTCATGCTGGTTGCAGATCATCCGGAGTACCGCGGCCTCGATCGTACGATACTTGGGGGCGCGGCAGTGTACGACGGCAGGGGAATTCTGGATCCGTCGAGATTCCTTGGCGCCGCAGGCAGGTTTGCTTCAATCGGCAAGCCTACCTAGTTAGGTTTAATACCGCCTGAAAAAGGATTTCAGATGCTTGGTAAAACGCGAAGACCTGGACCTCTTGCTGACCGTCTCGTGGAAAGACGGCTCGGTAGTGCTGATCGACCAGACAAGGCTTCCGGGCAAGCTAGCCTATGTTAGGTGCAAGGACTACAAGCAGGTCGCCGACGCGATCAGGAGGATGGTCGTTAGAGGCGCCCCGGCGATAGGCGTTACCGCTGCTCTAGGCCTGGCACTGGCGGCCAGTGCGAGCAAGGCAAAGGACATGCCGGGGCTGATGACAGACCTTGACGGCGCGTTCAAGCTTTTGCGGTCGACGCGCCCCACGGCTGTCAATCTATTCTGGGCGCTGGAGCGCGTCATGGCAAAGGCAAGACGAGCGGCGGGAGTCGAAGAGGCAAAGAGCGCCGTGGTAGACGAGGCCTTGAAAATGTCCAAAGAAGACGTTGACGTTAACAGGCAAATGGGGAGTATTGGGGCAAGGCTCTTCAGCGACGGCGACGTAGTACTTACTCACTGCAATGCAGGTTCGCTTGCGACTGTGGCCTATGGAACCGCGCTGGGAGTCATAAGGGCTGCCAGGGAGTCCGGCAAGCGCCTGAGCGTTATCGCGACCGAAACAAGACCTGTGATGCAGGGGGCGAGGCTCACGGCTTTTGAGCTGCTGCATGACGGGGTCGATGTCAGCCTCATACCAGACACCGCGGTGGGACACATGATGGCCAGAGGCGCAATCAAGCGAGTGATTGTCGGCGCTGACAGGGTCCTCCGGACCGGGCACGTATTTAACAAGATTGGCACATACCAGGTAGCTGTCCTTGCGAACAAGCACAAGGTGCCATTCTATGTCGCCGCACCGCTTTCAACATTTGACTTTGAGAGCAACCCGGACGACGTTGTGATAGAAGAACGTTCCATTGATGAAGTGGTAAAAGTGGGCAACAAGCGCATCGCGCCCAAGGGGGTCAGGGTCTTCAACCCTGCATTCGACATGACGCCACCGGAGTTAATCTCTGGAATAATTACCGAAAAGGGCGTCTTCCTCCCGCCATTCGATAAAAACCTCAAGGCGCTCTTGGGATAGCGAAAGTATTTATCGTGTTTTGCACTCCTTATCGATATTCGGAATGTCATCAGGCGGACAGCAGCGGACAGTGACGGAGGGTCAGGTATATGACGCGCTGAAAAAATGCATGGATCCAGAGATACCCGTCAACGTCGTCGATCTGGGATTGATTTATGGCGTCACGGTAGGAAGCGGCAAGGACGTGGATATCAGGATGACGATGACCACGCGAGGCTGCCCGCTGCACGACACGCTGGTGAGCGATGTGAAGCGATATGTAGGCAAGATAACCGGCGTCGGCAACATCAACGTCGAAATCGTCTGGGATCCCCCCTGGTCACTTGAAAAGATGGATCCTGCCGTCCGCGAAAAGCTGGGATTTGGCAAGCCCAAGCTTCGTTTCCAGATCGATTACGAAAAGAGCAGGCCACTCAAAACTGGACATTCTACAAAGCAGGAGGACGGCTCGCTTATCCTGGTCAGCGAAAAGGACCAGGGATTCATGGTCAATGACGCGATAATTGAATTCTGGAATAGCTGCGACGGAACCAAGACCATCAACCAGCTCACCGATCAGTTTTCTGCAAAACTCGGAACGCCCAGGCAGCAGGTCGAGCAAGAAGTTGTCCAGCTCGTTCAGCAATTGATGGAAGCAGAGCTGCTCAGAGCCTGAGCCATGCTGCTGGCAGACACGATTGGAGTTTTTCCAAGAGTTGTAGTAGAACTTGGCATGGGTGATGGCAGGCTGCTCGAAAGCCTGGCCAGATATGACAGCCGGGCGCTGCATGTCGGCATCGAGATCGACGACGAGCAATGCAGGCAGGCCAGTTCTAGGATACGCCTGTCCAACGTCCTTGTACTGAACGGAGCATTTGAGGAAGTACTTCAGCAATTCCCTGACGCTTCGGTGGACACTTTCCTGGCGGTCCTGCCCGACCCCCCGTACATTGACGACAAAGAGGCGGACAGATGGAGGCCGCTCTACAAGTTGGCCCACAAAAAGCTGAAAAGCCGCGGGGCATTCCGGCTTATCGCGGAATTGACGGACGAGCTGTTACAGCCGGTGAGCGACAGCCAGTACTCGGCGTGGACGGAGCGGCTGAGAGCGGAATTCATATCTCTGGGCTTTGTCGTTTCAGGGTGGCGTGAAGGTGCGCCGCCAGAGTACTCTAGCCGCTGCCTGGACCAATTCAGGGGAGACCCCCAGCGCATACGCTTGGTCACATTCGATCTGCTGAAGCCATAGAGCCATCACCGATCTGCTGATGCCTCAGCCTGAGGTGCTCCGTCAAGCATTCCCTTGAGCAGAACTCGGCGGCGCAGTCTTGTTTTACGCACGGAACAGGCTCGATATGGTTGAACTTTTTGTTACAATAGGTGCAGAGCGTTTCAAGCTCGGGAAAATTTCGGTTCAACAAAGGTCCGCATGACCGTTTTTCTTTAAACCACAGTACCTCAAGCTTCATCCTTTCAGCGTAGCCAAGCACTGTGTCGTATGCTTCATAATATCCGGGGGCATAGAATTGGCGCATGATGACAGAGCCCTCCGGCCTCCTTCTTGAAGCAGGGTTGCGGTACGCGGCAAGCCACTTCTCCGCAGCTATTTCATCCCCCGAGGAGACTTTCCTGCCGGCCTGCCTATTCATGGCTGTTCTTGCCCGACGAGCTTTTAATCTGTTCCCATCGAAACAGTTGGCGCGGTCGAACGGCTCTGCTATTGCCGGCGTGCCAAGGCACTGTGAAAGAACTGGGGCAGATCCGGAATCTTCAGCCTTTCCTGCTGCATCGTATCCCTGTGCCTGACCGTAACCGTGTCATCCTTCATTGTAGTATGATCGACAGTTACAGCAAAGGGCGCGCCTATTTCCTCAAGTCTTCTATATCTCCTGCCGATAGATCCGGACTCATCGTAAAACGCGTCAAAGTCTAATTTCAGGTTAGAATGCACGGTGCGAGCTTTTTCGTCAAGGCCATCCTTTGCGACAAGAGGCAGGACGCCAACCAACATGGGCGCAAGGGATGGTTTGAGCCTGAGCACGACCCTGTCGTCATGCTGCTTGTCCTCGTAGTACGAGTGCTCAAGTATGGTGTAGATGCTTCTGTCTATCCCCATCGAGAGCTCAAAAATGTGCGGGAGTACCTTGCTCCGGTCCGCAGGATCTACGACTTCAAGGTTCTGCTTGCTGGTGGCCGCGTGACCCTTCAGGTCGTAGTCGGACCGGTAGTTGCATGCCACAAGCT
>JBOGQL010000125.1:0-1856 GCA_050748985.1 Nitrososphaera sp.
CGGACAACCACGCCGTGCCCGCCTACCTCTTCCTCCCCGAAGCCCCGCGCGGCGGGGCCGCCGTGGTCCACGGCTACGGGGGCTGCAAGGAACAGATGCTGGGCATCTCGGCCCGCCTCGCCGAGGAGGGATGGGCGGCGCTGGCCCTCGACCTCCGGGGACACGGCGAACATCCTGCCCCCCTGGATGAAGGCATGTTACAGGATCTCGAGGCGGCCCTCCATTGGCTGCGCCGCTACGCGAGGGTTGTGGCAGTGGGGCACAGCCTGGGCGGGCGGCTGGCACTTATCTCCAGCGCCGACCTAGTCGTGGCCATCTCTCCCGCCGTTGCCAGTCGGCCCTCCGAGGAGGGACGGCAGATGCTCCTCGCGTTCGGCTCCACCACCGTCCGGAGCCCGAGTCCGAGCACCATCCTGGAATTGCTCCGGAGGATGGACGAAGTGAAGCAGCCCGACCGGCCGGTCCTGCTCCTGCACGGGGAACGGGACATTCCGACCCTGATCGAAGGGATGCATCGCCTGGCCGGCGGGCTCTCCCACGGGAACCTCATGCCCATCACCACCTTCCAGCATCCCGAAACCCCACTCACGCCAACGATCATTCCGTACCTGCACCGCTGGTTCAACCATCTCGATCTGAAATTCAACCCCGAGGTCTTCCAGCGGGCCCTGGCATGGCTCAGGGAGAAGACCTGAGACCTCAGACATCAGACCTCAGACTGGAGACTGGAGACCGGAGACGGGATCCTGGTCTGGGGTCTGCGGTCTCGGGTCTGTGGTCTTCTGTGGTGCGCCTTGACACCCCGATGACGGTGGCATAAGCTAGCCGCTCAACGAGAATGATGAGGCGAGACGTGGAGCGGATCGAAATCCAGGGGAAGAAGGTGCTGCTCTACCGGGACGGGACCCCGCGTACGCCTAATCGTGAGGTCCCGCTCGAGGATTTTTTGCGGGAGGTCGGTGCCGCCGTCCGCCGGCCCGGCCGGGGACACCACCTTCTCCTCCCGCCCGGGGCCCGCATTGTCAAGCTCGAGGGCGTGGTGAACATCCTGTGCCTCGAGACACCACCCCAGGTGCGGGTCATCCGGTGGAGCGCCGCCTCCATGGGAAAGGGGGGGGAGTACGAGACCTTCCGCCTTGCCTTTCCGTATATCGTCACTATCTTCCTCTTCTTCCAGGGGAGCTTTGAGGACATGCGCGTCTACTACCGGACCGCCCCGCTCGAGAGCCCGGATGATATACTGCTGATGCCAAACCTCTGGAATGTGCAGGCCGACCCTGAGAAGCCTTCGGCCTGTCGGGCCTGCCTCAGGGGGAGGCCCGAGGATCTCCGGGAGAGACCGCTGGTCCAGCAGGTGACGATGCTGCTCGATTTCTTCTGGGGCACCGGCTTTAACACCGACATCGCCGGCAACTGTTTCGAGCGGGCCAGGAAGCTCGACCCACGGATTGCCTCACCCGAGGCATGGGAGGCAGCTTCAGACGCCGACCCCCTCTTCCCCCTCGACGTCCCCTGGGAGAGACTGGAGCTGACGGTCGGAGAGGTCATGGATCATTTCGCCGAGTCCGGCCCCCAGCCTCGGCAGGCCATCGCCGACACCTCCGACCTCGCGAATCTCATGTACCGTATTGCCGAATCGAAGTGACCTGAGCAGCTTCTCACGCCCCTTTGCTGTTGACATCCCTCCCGACCGGCAATAGAATTCAAACGGTGTTCGTGAACAGCTACTGTCTCCGGTTCAGCGATCTTGAGAAGCGAAGGATTGAAGGAGGCGAAGGACCTGCCCATCTCTGCACCCCCCCAGGGAGATGGGGTCGGAAAGGTCCGTGTCGTGTATGGCATTCACGCCTTATCCG
>JBOGQL010000126.1:0-5165 GCA_050748985.1 Nitrososphaera sp.
CTTACAGATGACACCCCTAAGGATTCAATCGCCCCTTCGACAGTAGTGGCCTCCTTTTTCATCAGCTTTTCAAAGATGAGGACAACCGTTTCTTTGGCTATGGATCCTGCGTCAAGCCTTGTAAAGATGTCAATTAGGATGTCGTCCTTCAGAGCAGTGGGATCGAGTCCTTGCCTCTCGAGACTGACGATATCCTCGGTGAGCTTGGAAGCTAGGAAAGTTGGAGACACATGTGTCTTTGATACAATTTCTTCAAATATTGCAAGGTAGTCAGAGTCAAAGATCTGGCTTGCGAGCTTTTTGTTGAGATTGTATTTCTTGGCAATAGAACCAATAATTTCATCCCATGGTCTCGGGACCCTGTCTTTTAGGTCGGCCAGCATGGAATCGGTAATGGCAATCGTGGGTATATCAGTCTCGGGATACATCCTTGCTGCTCCAGGCCTTGGCCTCAGGAAAACCGTCGCGCCTTCGAGGGTAGCAGCCCTAGTTTCAGCCGGGACCCCGGCTACAGAAGCTTTGAGACGATCAACTATCGCGGCGACCGCGAACTCGACTTTATTTTTGGGACCACCAACGATTACGAACGCGTCGGCTTCCTCTGCACCCAACCTATTCCTTAGTGCTACAATCTCCTTGTCCGCTATGCCATAATTCGGAAGCTCGTCGGAATGGAAAACCCCATCTAGGTCATAGAACTTTACCATCCTCCCGAGCTCCTTTCCGATCCTGATTCCAGGATACGGCTCATAGCCGATGAGCCCAGAAAAACCCGGAACTCGAATAGCTCTGAAGACAGAGTCGGGCACGTCAAGGATGTTCTTTACTACCCTTGACTGAGCTTCTCCCAAGATGTCTGTAACATCTTCGACCCTGTCGCCTAGTTTATCTGGGTTGATTTTTCTTTCTCGTAGCTTTTGCGCGATCGCGGAAAGTCCATGCTGCCTCTTCATTTCGTATTCGATCACCTTGACAAGCTGATCAAGCTGCTGCACTCCCTTGACTTCCACAACCGAGCCGTCATGCACCGAGATGTTCACATCCTGCCTGATGCTGCCGAGCCCGCGTGCAACTCGCTTGCTGGCCCTCAGAAGCCTGCCCAGGGTGAGGGCAACCTGTTTAAATTCTTCAGGATTTCCAGTCAGAGGCTCGAGAGCAATCTCAACTAATGGAATGCCCAGCCTGTCAAGACCGTACTTTCGGTTCTGTTTGCCATCTTCGATCAGCTTTGCGGCATCCTCTTCAAGGCATACACTCTGGACGCCGACTCTCCTCCCTGCGACGTCGATGTAGCCGCCGGTTGCCACTAACATCGTGCGTTGGAAGCCCGTGGTATTCGAGCCATCGATTACTATCTTGCGCATGACATGGATCTCATCCATTACCTTGGAATGTAGCGCAAGTGATATTATCAGCGCAGTTTCCAGGGCTTCACTGTTAACGTCGTGTGGCGGCTCCTCGTCAGCTTCCACAAGGCAACTTGAGCCGTTAGCCGAGTAATATTCGACAGCTCGCAGCTTGCTGAATTCAAACATCGCAGCAGGATCAATGGCTCCAAGTTCACTCTGCACGGGCCGAAGCCTTCTCACGAAAGTGGTGGCATACGTGCCTTCTTCCATGCAACTACATGCGCAGAACAACTTGCTTTTTGTTGCCAGCTGCTGATGAATTTCAAATCCAACTTTCAGGTTAAGCGTTGCCGGGTCTGGTTCCGTCACTGGGCTAGGGATTTCCTTTGCACTCGTATTAAGCCTTGCTTGTCAGGAAATCGGAAGTGCGGAAGACATTTCGTTTGCGACATTTTCTTTCATCATCTCTTTCGCCGAGCCGATGCTTTTAGTGTTAGCCAAGGCCCACATTGCCTTGACAGTTGCCGTTTCTGATATCATGTCCGATAGCGGTACAACGCCGATCTCCAGGAGGTCCCGTCCTGTGTCATAGACTGTCATTCCTACTCGCCCCCAGATGCATTGGGATGTCATGCAAACCATGAGACCTGCCTTGATGGCATTCTTCAATGCAGAAAAGCATTCCCTGCTGACGTGGCCGAGGCCGGTGCCTTCGAGAATAATTGCCTTGTATCCCGCGCTGACAGCGTAGTCCACAAATCTTGGATCAAACCCCGGGTGGTACTTGAGCAGGGCAACGCTGGGATCAAAGTGAGGCCGAGGTTTCAACTCATTCGCCGAATTCCTCGGTGTCAATTTGATCCCGCTTTCCCTCTGCATCTCTATCTTGCCATCTTTCATTATTGCTATTGGCGTCACGTCTATTGATTCAAATGCATCACGCCTGCTAGTGTGATTCTTTCTCACCCTGGTCCCGACATGAATTGCTACAGCGTCGTCAGACGTGCCCGCGTGCATGGCCACAAAGACTTGAGAGACTTCAGATCGGGCAGCGAATATCGTCGCTCCCAGTAGGTTTAGAGCGGCATCGGATGACGGCCTGTCTGATGACCTCTGCGCCCCAACGAGAACAACCGGCACCGGAAGCCCCTGCAATGCAAAGCTCAAAGCTGCGGCGGTATAATGCATGGTGTCGGTTCCGTGCGAAATGACGATTCCACTGAACGCACCGGTCCTTACCTTCTCTGCAACCTTTTGAGCGATCATTGTCCAGTGTCGAGGGTTCAGGTTTTCGCTGTACTCGCTCAATAGAACTTCAGGTTCAATCCGAGCGTAAGTGGCAAGTTCAGGAACAGAATCGTACAATTCCGAAGCAGAGAGAGCAGCATGAACTCCTCCTGTTCTGTAGTCTACCTTGCTCGCGATTGTGCCGCCCGTACTGATAAGGGCAAGTTTCGGGAGGCTCTTGTTCTCTGGATTGCTCCCTGCCTTGACACCCGGGGCGGCCTCCTTTTGCGGCAATTTCCTGATAGACCTTATCTTTGGTATTTTGATCCCAACGTTATAGCCACTCTTTAGCTTGATAACGATGAATTCATCGCTTGCTGCTTCGTACCGTGGCATGATTATGCCTGACAGCTTTCCGTCAACCGTAACGACCTCAACAGAGTCGCCGATGGATAGGTGGTGCCTTGAAAGGAGTCCACGGCCATCCCCCCGATATCCGCCGCTTTCGCCTTCGGTCAACGTCTTGAAAAGCTACTCGTGAATATATTAACAAATCTGGAGAATAATTTCGGACAGGACATAGACTCACCACTAGAATATCCCAACCATAACCGCGACAGGGGATCTTAAGATGGGTACGACGATTCCATTAGGTAAGGTGAATTCTTCAGCTGGTCAAACGCGTTGTTGTGCGCTAGCCGCCGACGGGGGAACGTTCTGCGACCGCTATGTTCCTTTCCTCCAGGATTTCCAGAATCGCCTTTTCGATATCGCGCATTGTGATATGTCCAAAGTCCCACGCGTCGATGAAGCTTCGGAATTCTGTTTCCAGGAGTTTGGCGGTGTCCTGAAATTCAACCATCCTGTCAAGTGTGTCCGGGGACCTGAAACCTTTGGCCACCATTATCGGGCAGCGCTGGTCTCCACCTATTGGAACATACCATGCGTTCCTTGCGAACGTGTAGCGACCGTCTGCGATCACCGTGTACATACGGATTAGCTCTTCGTGGGTGAGCTTCTGGAGGTCTCCGTACCAGGCCTCCTTAACGAAGCTTGTTGCGGTCTCCCCCGCTTCTCTGTCGTACCCCTTGCCGAACACTGCTAGTCTATAGTGAGCCGACTAGAAATATTTTTTCCATGGCTAATGGTGGCTATCCTTGCCCTTTTCGGCGATTGCCTTAACCCTCTCAATACCGTTTATCTCTCTTACAATCCTTTCCACAGAGGCGGGTACGAAATCCTTCCACCGCTCGTCGCCCCGTGCCATCAGGTTCCTGATCTCTGTGCCGGAAAGTTGGCTGCGCTTGTAAAGTGGAGCCTCGACAACCTTTACAGCACGCTCACGGAACAGCATCAGCGTGAAGGAGTCGTTCGAAACTACCAGATCATATCTTGGGACGAGCATGTCTATTTGGCCGGCCCATGAGGAATGGACGTCGACATCCGGAACAGGTATAATCAATATCCTCTTGGCGTCAATTTCCGTTTCCGAGTCTAGCGCCTCTTTTATCATCCACAGGCGCTCACCTGAAGTGAAGGGGTTTCGTGGCTCATAGCTCTTTTGAGCGCTACCAACTACAACCACAAGAGTTTCCACCTTGGTAAGTGCATATCTTACCGTCGCAAGGTGTCCAAGGTGGAATGGCTGGAACCGGCCGATAAACAGCCCAGTCTTTGGCAATAATCGTATGCTGTCAGTGACGATATTTTAACCTAAGATTCCTGATTGTTACGAATCGGCAGAGCCAATTTTTCGCGTGGTGCGGGTGCACGGGGTCTTCGGGGCAGCTCTATTTTCAAGGGTCACAGACGTAGACCGAACGCATTCGAAAAGGGACAACCACACCTGGCATTATGAAGGAAGGTCCCAACATATTGTCGTTAACTAGACCTTACGTGCCGAAAACATCACCCCCCGAAGACAGGTCCGAGAAATAAGCCTACCTTAGAGATTGAAGATTAATTAGGCAAGAAGAAATCCTAGTGGCAACTGTGGCAACTCGCGATTTTCTCCAAATCGACGGATCGGAGGGAGAGGGCGGCGGCCAGATACTCCGCACAGCAGTGGCTCTGTCTGCGGTCACGGGCAAGTCCATCGAAGTTGTGAAGATCCGTGCCAAGCGGCAGAGTCCGGGGCTTCGCCCACAGCACCTGACCACAATAAGGATACTTGCAAAGCTATTCAACGCCACGGTCGAAAACCTCAGGGTAGGCGCGGACTGGGTAAGGTTTGCCCCCTCTGGAAAATTCGAAGGGGGGTCTATGAAATTCGATGTCGGTACTGCGGGTAGCATCCCGATGATCCTTTCGGCAGTCCTTCCCGCAGTTTCACTTTCCAACAATGAGCTTCAGCTGGAGCTGACCGGAGGAACCGACGTCAGGGCTAGCCCGACAATCGATTACCTAAGATATGTAGTGGCCGAGGTGTACCGAAGGATCGGTATAAAGTTCTCTGTCGATGTCATGAAGCGGGGCTACTATCCGAAAGGGGGCGGTATTGTAAGAACACAGGTTGAGCCGTGTCGCTCTCCGGGGACGATTGAGCTCTTTGCGGCGCGAAGCGTTGAACCCCGTATAGCGAGCGTTTGC
>JBOGQL010000127.1:0-2357 GCA_050748985.1 Nitrososphaera sp.
CCTTCGACCCGGGTTCGAATCCCGGCCCGGGCGCTTACACCAATTAAATGCTGCCTGGCTCTCCGCTGGTATGTCAATTAAGCGCGAAAGGTTTGCTATCTTACACTATAAAATATATCAAAATGAAGAGCCCAATATCTATCGTTGGAAACCGCAGGCCATTCTCACAGCTACGATTCGAGCCTGATCGAGCGTCTGCTCTTCAGGGTCGCTAAAAAGTGGGTGGCCGGGTACGGAGCCGAACAGGCGGTAGCGTCTGCCATTGATTCGAACAGCCACGGCCTGTCAGCAATCCTGAACTTTCTGGGAGAGGAGACGACAGATGCCAAGGCAGTAGATCATGCCGTTGGCGAGTACCTGTCGCTGATGGATCTGATGCACGCAAGAAAAGTGAAAGGATGCGTATCGGCCAAGCCAACGCAGCTGGGACTTGCCATCAGCTATGAAATGTGCTTGCAGAATTTCAGAAAGCTTGCTGCAAAGGCCCGAGCTCTCCAGCAGTTTTTGTGGATTGACATGGAGTCGGCAAAGTTCGCAGAAGACACCATAGCGATCTACCTTGAGCTTTTCAAGGAATACAAGATGAGCGGCGTCGCATTACAGTCATACCTGAGGCGCAGCGCCGGCGACCTCTTCCACATAATCGAGGAGGGCGGCAAGGTAAGGCTCGTTAAAGGCGCGTACAATGAGCCAGAAGAGCAGGCGTTTACCACCAGGGAGGAGGTTGACGAGAATTTTTCAAAACTAATGAGAATGCTCTTTGAAGGTGGCGCCTTCTTCGCGATTGCCACGCATGACTGCAAGCTGGTAGAAGAGGCGATATCGATCTCAGGCGAGAAATCGAATTTCGAATTTCAACTGCTGATGGGGATTCGCGACGAGCTCAAACGCGACCTCGTCAGCCGGGGGTACGCGGTTTCGGAATACATCCCATACGGCAAAAATTGGCTTCCGTACTCTGTTCGAAGGATAAGGGAGCGCAAACGGAACCTGCTCCTGCTGGCCAGGTCTCTAATTCAACAATAGCCTCAGGATACAGTATTCTGGCGAGCTTCCTTGTCAAGAACGTCCTCCGCGTCATGTTCCCCTTTCTGTATGAGTTTTCTGATCGTCTCTAGCGAAAAGTCTGCGTCTTCAAAAAGGAACGGCACGTCCTCGGTTCTTTCTATCCTAATTATCTTGTCAATGATTGCACCTCGCTCGCATGCAATTTTGAGGTACTCTCCCTCGATTTTCAGGAACCTGTCGCGCATCTCTCCTTTGAGCTCGGCATTGTTCAGAATGTCATGCATCTCTTTCAGCAGAAGCAAGTATCTGGAAATTATCTTTGACATCCTGACATTATGTTCAGTTTTGTCGCTATACATTATGTCCCTAGCCCTGTGCATTGCATCAGCCAAGCTTTGGGGGAGATCCTGCTGCGCACGCGGAAACAGGTTGATAACATACACCATCTTGTCGTGAATTGGCGACGCCTCTATGACTTCTCTCAGGGGCGTATTGCTAAGAAGAGCGCCATCCCAAAGATACTTTCCATCCTTTTCAGTCCATGCGATCCCGTAGAATGGATAACCGGCACACGCAACAAGGTGATCCTGGTCTATGCGAGTATGCTTGCTGTCAAAAATCACTGCCTCGGCCTTTCTGATATCTGTACACGTCAGTACCAACCTCGAAGTTCTACCGACGTCATTTAGTTTTTCAAAATCGATGTAATCGGCCAATGTCTTTTTCAAGGGTTCCAAGTCGTAGAGGTGGGGCTTGAATACAGAGAAGGGATTGAGCTGATAGAATTCCTTGAGCCATAGCGAAGAGAAGGCTCTGGGGTTGCCATAGATCGCAGAGTAGGTGGATGCAATAATTGCGCGCTGCAGGTCAGGCATGAAAGCTAGGGGTGGCGCAACTTTGTTTGCGACGTCTAGCCAAAAGTTTTCAAGGTCGGTTGCAGGGTCCCCGCTTTTCGAGCCAGCTATTATTCCGGCATTTACCGCGCCGATGGAAGTCCCTGCAAGTACGTCAAATCTTACGCCATGCCTGTGCAGGGCCTTGAACACTCCGCATTCGTAGGCCCCAAGGGAGCCGCCTCCCTGCATCACAAGTACCGTTTCGTAATGAAGCTTCTGAACATGCCTGATCTTTAATTCTTTGACGGACAATTCAGTGTCTTGTATCAGGAAGGTAGAATTAAGAGTTAGGTGCTCCATCTGCACCGAATCGATGTGGTAGCTAGCCAGAAATAGTCTGGCTTTGCTCGTGCATGAACTGTGTCAGGTAGTGCGGCCCGCCTGTTCCTCTTCCGCTGGTGCCGGAATCCTTCCAGCCGCCAAAAGGCTGGCAACCCACCATCGCTCCCGTAG
>JBOGQL010000128.1:0-6023 GCA_050748985.1 Nitrososphaera sp.
TACAGGACCACAAATTCGAAGTTCATTCATACTAGCCTGTTGGCGTCTCGCTTTACGTTATCCGAAAGTTGATCGGTGTTTACTTTCGATTCTAGTGTTATTCTAAGGCGATTTGCATCGTCCTGACTCGAGACCAGGTGGGTCCAAGCCTGGAGAGAAGGGTACTAATACAGTCTATCGACCCAAGATAACGTGAGGATCGAACTTTAGACATGGCTGTGGATTCACGCGCCATTTTATACCGCTCAGATTACTTGATTTGAAACCTTTCTAGCTAGATGATTAGAGCCTGATGACGTTCTTTGCGGCGAATCTAATGTCTTCTGCCTTTATCGTTTTCCGGCCGGCGTGCGCTGACAGGTCCACTCCTTGCTTGGCGATCCTTTCCCCGACCTCTTCCAAAACTTTTCTCAGCTCATCCGCTGCGTCGTCACTTACCCGCTCTGCGCCAGATTTTTTCAAGAGCCTATACATTGCCGCAAGGCCAAATTCCGGACCGGAAGACATGAAACACTATCCGTCATGACCATGTTAAAAGTTTACTTCGAAAAACGCGTGAATTCCCGAATTGCGGCTAAATCGGATCGCAGGGGAACATAGGGTTTATTTTTCTCTCGGATGATGCTCACAGCATAATTGGCTATTTATGATGCACACATACACCTTACCGATAACGAATTCTCGGGCTACATACATCACATGATAGCCGGAATGCGCGCCATGAATATCGTCGCATGCTCTGTTACCGTTGACATCGAAACTACCTTGAAGAGTCTCAAACTCTTTAGCGCCCATCGTGACGTAGTGAAGCAATTTGTAGGGATACATCCAGAATCTGCTGCAAGGGAAGACCTCGAGAGCTTCAAAGGCATATTCAGGAAAAATCTAGATTCAATTGACGGTGTCGGTGAAATTGGGCTTGACGGAACATACGCAGAGAAAGGCGTTGCAACCTACGAGCAGCAAAGGAAAACCTTCGGAGCAATGCTAGAGCTGGCCGAGTCATCGAATAAACCTGTGTCCATCCATTCAAGAAGGGCCCTTGATGACATTTTGCAGACGCTCCCGTCCTACAAAATCAAAGGACTCCTCCACTGGTTTGCAGGCAGCAAGAAGCAGCTCGCCAAGTCCATGGATATGGGCCTTTACGTATCGTACGGCCCTGTTCTTGTGTATTCCGAGGAAAAGCAAGTGCTATTGAAAAACACTCTGAAGGACAGGTTCTTGGTGGAAACGGACGGGCCAGTCAGATATTCAAGATGTTTCGAAGGCATTCCCGCAATGTCAAATTCCTTCTTGGTAAGTGTCGTCTCCTCAGTCGCCAGCGTGCTGAGCCTGACGTACGATGAGACATGCGCGCTATTAGAAAGAAATACTCTGGCGTATTTGTCGGCCTCGTAGGCAAAGATAAAATAACCTTTCCTTTGCCTTTCCTGATGGATGAACAGGATAAAGCGCATTTCCACTGAGCTGTTACAGAAACACCCTGATAAGTTTGGAGTAGAATTTGATGCTAACAAGAAGGCTATCAACGATCTCGCTGTTGTTAGATCCAAAGTGCTTCGAAACGAGCTGGCAGGCTATATTACTGCCCACCTGCGAAAACAGGCAGCTCAGGACAAGGCTGCGATGGCTGCATCGGCGGACGCCGGAGCGGAAGAAGAGTCGAAGGAAGAATCCGAAGAATAGCGCTAATGATATTGATAAGGCTCCTTGGCGGAGCCAAAAAGGCGGTTGGCGGCAAGGCTTCACTGCATCTTGACAGGCCTAGTGCGTCGGTTCTAGAGGTTCTCCACTTCCTGCAAGGCATGTCAGTCGAGCCTAGGTTGTTGAAGAGAGAAAATCTCATAATTGCAATCAACGGCGTCGACTCTTCAGCGCTTCAGGGTGAGAATACCCTAGCAAAGAGTGGAGACACTGTAACCGTGGTCACCGTAGTCCACGGCGGTGCCATCGTGTTGGACGGCAAGACCCATGTGGCTATCAAGGGTATTGGCACGATCGACTCAAAGACAGACGCCGGCAAAATGCTGGACTCGCTGCGGAGTGCAAATACACACCTCCCAATCCAGGCTGTAAACGCCGACTTGATCTTCGGGACCGATCACCTACTCAGAGTGCTCAGGATAACCTTGGAGGCCCAAAGAAGGAAGATAATGCTCGCAAACAAGGTCGAAGCAGAATTTCTTCTAAGGCTGGCCTGCACTGACCAGATCACGGCCGCTATCAGGCGAGTCGGACTGCGACATGGCGCTCCCGCGTGTCTCATCGCTTTTTCTGGCAGTGCCGCGAAGATAACCAGATTTGAAGAGCATGTGATGAAGAATTACTCCACCGACGATTCCGTAATAGCTCCCAACGCGCGGAAAAAGTCTGCGCTATGTCGGATGGCAGGTCTAGAGAAAAAAACAGAGGGCTTTGAACTATTGAATCACTTGGCTGAGCAATCAGCGATACTTGTGAAGTGAACAGTCACTTCCTCTTTTCAATTATCGAGCTGAATACCTGATCGGGTTTGATGACAGAAATCCCCGCTCGTGAACCGATTATCTGTACTAGTATTACCCAAGTGGGATTTTCAAGATCGACCTTGTTGGGGAAATCTTGTGCTATCGCACTGATTACTTCCTGCGATCTCAGCAGAGTATGCCTCTTCTCAACTGTAATCCTAAAGGTGTCACCGGCACCAATCACCTTTCCAAGAAATTTAGCTGTCTGACCGATGCTTTCCAGGTCCGCTGGAACGACAGACTGCACAGGCAACACGCGCAGGATGTACCGCACAAGCCACGGCTCTGACGAAACAAGATCTTTTATCCTGGCAACAACATCAAGTGGGCTGATCGTGGTTCTTACAAGTATGATCCCTCTGATTTCCGTGAGCTCGGATACGGCTTCATCGTCGCCGAACCGTTCAAGAACCTCAAGGATCTCGTCCTCCGCTTCCTCCTCTCTGTACCTGTAAGTAGTAACGATCAGATTGAAGTCATTCATCTGGGCGTTTCCCCTAGCAGACTATAGATCTCGTCCGACTTTATGGCCCCCTCCCTTCTTACTCGCCGAGTCGCTAGGTCCACTATGGTGGATGGGATCTCCTCTTTGACTCTTCCTCCGTCGAGCAGAATGTCAAAGCCGTCTAGCGAGGAATCCAGAACATCTTGGGCGCTCATAAGTGCCTTCTGCCCTGATCTGTTCGCGCTAGTTCCCACCAGATACCTGTTTTGCCTGAGGAGTGAAAGGATGCACTCGTTCGCCGGCACGCGGATTGCAAGTGCACTTTTTCCTGCCGTGACCTTAGCTGATATCGACTTGTCTGCAAGTGGAGCTACCAGAGTTAGCGCGCCCGGCCAGTATCTGTTGGCAAGCAGCCGGCCATTGCGATCAAGTATGACCAGCTCCTCAGCGACTTGCAGACTGTGGACCAGGACAGGCAGTGGATTGTCCTCTTTACGACCCTTTATTCTGAATATCCTCCCAACCGCCGCGTCATTGTGTGGATCACAGCCTATGCCATATACTGTGTCTGTTGGAAATACAACTACGGCGCCGTCCCTGACGGCCTTTGCGCACGCCGCGGCGCCTTCTTGTGTGCACTTGATCACCTTGTAGGAACGCATCTGGATTCCTAGCCTAGCTTTACTATTGCGGCCACATCTCTGCTCGCCGCTTTCCTCAATTCGGCGCGCACAGCCTTTGACACGTGCTCCGGCGCAGTAAGGCTTGAAAAATCCATCAGTTTGACTCCGTCCAGAATGTGAACCTGCGGCGACAAGTCTCCTCCGCCTGCCGTGTGCTGGCGCAGCAGCGAGTCAACGCTGTCAGCCACTTCCTCAGGGGATCCGTTAAAAATGGCGGCATTGTCCACCGAAAGCCTCACTCGACCGTACTTGTCAAGCACCAGTACAGGCTGCCTCCTCGACTTTAGAAACAACTTCTTCTTGCTCATTTCACAAGCAAAAATGTGGTAGTTCTTCATGTCGAATATTCGCTGCACGCCTTCATTGATACCAAAAAGCTCGCACGCAAGAACATGCGCCTCTTCTTCGCCTATTTCCTGAGCGTTGGTGGTCCCAATGTCCAGCGACACATTGCCCATGGCGCTCACGCGGAGGACGGATCTTTCGCTTACGTACTCTGACTGAATGGTCATCGATTCCGGCAGCGCACCACGCTCTAGAGCTGCCTTTTTCACCTGCTCCACCAGCATAGTGATGTCCTCTGGCTTTGGGGTCGTGACCGTTTTTTCGACTTCTTCATGTATCATTGCTGCCGCAACACCTATTGATGAAATCACTTCGGCATTGTCGGCAATTCTGTACTGCACCCGCAGCTTGCGCGCCGCGTATGGGGCTAGTACAGAAGCGCCTCCTCCTCCCCCGATAATCACAATTCGCTCCGTTCTGAGCTTGAATTCCTTGATCGTGGGTTCGACGATTTCAAGAATCTTTTTCGTAGAGATTTCAAGAATTGACGTGGCCGCGCCTTCCATTGTCAAGCCAATCCTGTTCGCAAGAATGGAAAGCGCCATCTTCGCAGAAACTTCGTTGCCCTTGGCGTAATCACCTTCTGGAATGGTACCGAGCGCGTTTGCCGCACACGTGTTTGTTATCGCAAAGCGTTTGCCGCCGCCCGTTTCGATTGCTACGTAGTCCATGGGATCACCCTCTATTGGTCTGAATGTGATTATCTGACCACCCTCCAGCTCTTCAGGCGAAGCAAAGCACGAATAGGGCAGGCCTGCTATGTGGGCGGATCGCGGGCCGACGTCTGTGATCTTTCTGCCTGACCATCGCACAAGCGAGCCGCCCGCGATGCCGGCAACCCTTACGTCCAATGAGCGTATGCATGTTGGATGCTGCGATATTGTAACGTAATGGACTTCTGGCTTGCCATTCTTGATGACACAGACATTTGTTGAGGTGCCGCCGACTTCGATGAATATCCCGTCCATCACACGAAGGTGCAGAAGCGCGCCTGCCACGCTTGCGGCAGGTCCAGAAAGTACCGTAATAATTGGCCTGCTGCGAAAAGTGTTCATGTCTGTAACGCCGCCGTCGCCCTTCATTATCAGAACTGGGGCTGTGATGTTCTCGTTCCGCACGGCCGATTCAACAAACCTGGCAGTGCTTATGGCCTTTGGGAGTATCCCGGCATTGATGGCAGCGGTGAGCGTTCGAATTTCCAGCCCGTAAATCCCGGTCAATTCGTGACCTGCTGTAGCTGGCACATCGGAAATGGACATGACGAATTGCTCGTTGCTAGGGTCATCCACACCATATGCCTCGCTGACGACAATGACCTCGGCGCCCTCCTGTTTCAGCTCGGTGATTGCCTGGTGCACCTGTTTGTCGTCAAGGTACTTTGAGGTGTCCAGGAATCGGTAGCATGTCTTCAGGTACTTGGCCGGCGCCAGTTCAACGTTCTTGACGTTAGTGCGCTTGATTACGTTTGACTTCTCGATGCCCACTCCCATGCCAATGATCCCGACCTTGGCGGTGTCGCCTTCAAGAAGCGCATTGACTGCCTGAGTAGTGCTGTGGGAAATGAGCTCGATCTCGTAATTCTGAATATCCTGGGTCCGCATCAAGGACTTTAATGCCTGGACGATGCCCGTCGAGACACCCTCAGCAGAGGAATGCGTGGTGGGAACTGTTACCTTGCCTATTATGCCACCTTTCAGCATGTCTATGGCAACAGCCTTGGTGAAAGTTCCGCCTACGTCAATGCCTACCCTGATTCTCCTCTGCATTTGTACAACCGTTAGGCACACCTAATTGCAGAGTTGATAATTTAAACCATCTTGCTAAAGGTTCTGTTAACTTAGTATCGGCTCGGATCAAGAAATATGTGGTGTTAACTGTCATCGGTTACTACAACGTGCCTCTCCACCACTATGGAGAGGACTACTGGATTCTCAAAACCAGTGACAGCAAATGTCCTCAAAACATAGGCATCTGAGCTGTAAGGTACCCAAGAAGCGCTTATTTCAAGAAGTCCATCTCGCGGAATCACGCTGCTTACCG
>JBOGQL010000129.1:0-1981 GCA_050748985.1 Nitrososphaera sp.
TCCCTTTGGAGCGCCGCGGTTGACTCCAGCCGCGACCATCTCCTCATCAAGCCTGGACTGGGCGGCAGCCGCAACGAGTCTCCGATGAATTCCCGGCTTCCTAGCTATCCTAACCGCCTCATATGACGTTATGCCACCTTTCTCTACCCTCTCCTGAAGAATGTCAGGGAGGGTTAGGATGCTGAGCCATTCACTTACAGTGCTTTTGGGCAGGCCGTATTTCAAAGACACCCCGGTGATGCCTCCTTTTGTGGAATCCACTAGCTTCTTGACCATGCGAGCCTTTTCAAGTGGTGATAAGTCTTTTCTTATCAGATTTTCAAAGAGGGAAGCTGCCTCTGCCTCCGCGCCCTCTAGCTCGGTGATGACTGCAGGAATTTCACGCACGCCTTTGTAGATTAATGCGAAGAACCTTCTTCTGCCGATCAACAGCTTATATCGTTTGCTTTCGTGGTCGAATCGTACAACGACTGGCTGGAGTAAATCGAATCTCGAAAGGTGTTCCTTCATCGTATGGTCAGGGGCATCCCGGCCAAAGGTCTCATTCCTCCGAACGTTTTCGTCTGCTACGTCGATAAGACCCACCGGTATATTCTTGACCTTCACATCAGCACTGAATTAGTAAACGAAAAATCTATTTATAAATACCTTTCATGAAAGGCTTCAAATTTTGTGGTTTGACCGTATGAAAGTAATATACGTATGATCTTTTTGAATTGGATCCGTAGTTTACACTTTTAGACCCAAACCTTATATATTTACTATCAATTTCGGAGTCCGTGGCAGTACTTGACGGGTATGGCGTGGCCGTCATCGGTTTTCTGGCACTATCGCTCGCTGTCGGAGTCCTAACTTCGAGGCTTGTCAAGAAAAGCAGCAAGAGGTACATGATTGCAGGCAAGAGCCTACCATTGTTTTTTGTGGCGACGATGCTTGCTGCACAATCGATCGACGGCAACTCGTCGCTCGGCAATGCGGGACTCGTATTCTCATTTGGGATTTGGGCAGGCGCAGCTCTTCCAATAGGTCTAGCTATTTGTTTATTCCTTACCGGACTTTTCTACGGCCAAAAGCTTAACAAAATGTCTATGCTCACACTGCCTGACTTTTATTACAGGAGGTTTGGCAAGCCTCCCGAAGCGATATCAAGCGGTCTTTTAATGATAAGCTTCACCATCCTCGTCGCAGGAAACTTTGCAGCGACCGGTTACATCTTGTCAACTGTGCTAGATATTGACCTTACGTGGGCCATACTTATTGGCGCCATAGTAGTCCTTGGTTACACTTATGCGGGTGGCCTGTTTTCTTCTGCATACACAGACATTTTCCAGATATACCTTGCAATAATCGCATTCTGGGCAGCATTTCTGTTCTTCTACGGCGGATATGGCGGGGTAGAATTTGCTACAATCCTCGGCGCTACTCCTACAGGGTACCTCGACTTTTCAGGACTGACGGACATTGGGAACGGGGCGCTGATAAACTGGGCGGCAATAGCAGCTCTTGGGTTTGGCGACATTGTGGCACTGGACTTTATGGAGCGCGTTTTCGCAGCAAAAAGTCCAAAGACGGCGAGAAATGGTGCGCTCATAGGCGGAGGTCTGACTCTGCTCACCGTGATTCCGACGAGCTTTATTGGGATCATTGCGCTGTACTTGGTCTCAACTGGAGCTATTGTGAATACCGAGGAAGAACCATTCGATCCGTTCTTGGCCTTGCCCACAATCGCAATCGACCATGTTCCATATCCGATTGGAGCAGCACTATTGATGGGCGTGCTTGGAGCATCAATGTCAACTGCAAACGGAGGACTGCTTGCTATATCTAGCGTGATCTCTAGGAACATAATACAGAGGGACATCCTGCGAGGGCTCAAGAAAAGGCCTGGCATGGAGGACAAGAAGCTGCTCCTGACAACAAGAATTGCTACAATACCAATGATGGTCGCCGCGTTCATACTGGCGTCACAGCTCCCACAGCC
>JBOGQL010000130.1:0-4766 GCA_050748985.1 Nitrososphaera sp.
ATATCAATCCGCCCAGGCACATGGTGATGTCAAAACCATTTAACCACGTAGCGGTTTCAGTCACCGATATCGGCATGGCCATGCGCTGGTACCGGGATGTCATGGGCATGGAGGTTCTGAGGGAACCATTTGAAATCTCTGCAGGAAATCCGGCTACCACACTCTCTGGGACTGGCGATTCAAACCTTCCATCACTGGTAAGGGCCGTGTTTGGGCCCGGGATCGGAAAATTTCTGATCTGCCACATGACTTCTGCAAACGGGGTGGGCATTGAACTCTTTCAGTTTATCGAACCGAAGGCCGAGCGCAGGGAGGATAATTTTGAGTACTGGAAGACGGGGTTCTATCATATCGCAATCACTGAGCCCAGAATAGAAGAGCTCGCTGAAAGGATCGCATCTACAGGAGGAAAAAAGAGAACCGGCGTTCTCGAGCTCGCTCCGGGAAGTGGCAAACAAATCTGCTTCTGCGAAGACCCATTCGGCAACATAATTGAGATCTATTCGCACAGCTACGAGCAATTCTGGTCTACTGCGTAGGCTAGTGTGAATGCATCTTCCTTAATGCTTCGTGTACTTTATCTCTGAATAGAGTCAGTCCGATTCTTCCGGCGTAGGGCTGGCCCTTTGCAAGCGACTCTGCCATGTTGCTGACAAATTCTGGCCCCACTTTTGGCGGCATAGGAGGCTCAAATGGATCGACGTATGCCTCCACTATTGTTGGCACCCGTTCCTCCGCCATAGCCGTGTGCATCACCGAGCTGACTTCACTCGGATCCTTGATCGAGTATCCCTTTCCCCCGCAAGCGTCGGCAAACATGGCGAAGTCAATCGGCGAAAACTCGACTTGGTACTCTGGATTGCCGAGGAATGCCATCTGCTCCCATCGGATCATTCCAAGGCTGTTATTCTTGATGATAATGACCTTGATTGGCAAGCTATACTGCACGGCTGTGGCAAACTCTGCCATCAACATCGAAAACCCGCCGTCGCCCACGAAAGCGACCGACTGCCTTTCAGGAAAAGCAATCTTTGCCGCAATGGCGTATGGTAACCCGCACCCCATGCTGGCAAGCGTTCCGGACACTGAAAACTTCATCCCCTTTCTGAGAACGATGTGCTGCGCGGCCCAGGAAGTGTTGGTTCCGCAATCAACAGAGATTATTGCGTTGTCCTGAAGTTCTCGCGAGACCGCCGCTGCGATGACCTGGGGCTTGATCGGTTTGTCCTTGCGAGTGCTCCTTTCCTCCATCAGGCCAAACCAATCCTTCATCGCCGCCTGCTTTGAGGTCAGGAATCTGTCGTCTGCTTTCTGATACAGCAGTGGAAGAAGCGCCGCAAGCGTGAGCTTGGCATCGCCCACCAAGCCGACTTCGACAGGAAAGCGCAGCCCGATTTTTTCCGGGATAATGTCAATCTGGACTCCTCTTGCCTGTCCCGGCCTGGGCAGGTATTCGATGTATGGAAATGACGTGCCGACCATGAGGAGAGTGTCGGCCTCTGCCATCGCGTCTGTTGCCGGCTCGGTCCCCAAGAGCCCCAGCCCACCTATGCAGAATGGGTTGTCATCTGGAACAACGGCCTTTCCCAAGAGTGCCTTGACGACAGGGGCCTGCAGCCTTTCTGCAGCCGCCAGTACTTCGTCGCCGGCTCCCAAGGCTCCCTGTCCCACAAGGATCACTACTCTGCTTCCCGAATTCAGTACGCCGGCAGCCTTTCTGAGCAATGATGCTTCAGGAACTGTTGCAGACGCTAACACATCCGAGGTGTGGCCAGCTACCTTGTGTCTTGAATATTTGCCCGTCAACTTTTTCTCCTGCACGTCAATTGGAATCGTGAGGTGGCCCACTCCTCTTTGGGATAGTGCGGTCCTGCATGCGATGTCCACGGCCATCTCTGCCTGCTCTGCGTCATTGATCATGCTGTTGTATGCAGCCACGTCGGAATACAGCTGCAGCAAGTTCACATCCTGCTGGTAATCTGAATTCATAAGATCCGAATACGTGGTTCCCGTTATGGCAATGACAGGAGTATTGTCCATCTTCGCGTCGTACAAGCCGTTGAGCAGATGAATTGCCCCCGGCCCCGAGGTAGCCACGCATGCACCCAGCCTGCCGGTATATTTTGCGTACGCGCAGGCCATGAACGACGCGGATTCCTCGTGCCTGACCAGCACGAACCTTATTTTCTCTTTCCGAACTCTTAGCGCTTCTATAAAACCATTAATCCCGTCGCCGGGCAATCCAAAGATCACTTCGATGCCCCAGTCGATCAAGGCCTCGGCAACGATGTCAGCAGTTCTTAAATTCTCATAAGAACTCATTACCTTCTATTCGGATTTCAGAATATGTAAGTCTTTATCAGCCGGGAATTGTTCCTGTGCTTTTTATTGATGATTTCCAAAGTAGTGACGGAAGTTGAACTTTCGCGCCAACCTACCTCTTCCTAACGATGGCGGTAAAGAAGAGGACGAGGATTGCCAGGGTCATGCCGAGGAAAATGATGTCGTTGAAAGGCCCCTCAACCCCTGGTACGGTGTCCTCCAGGTAATCAAGCAGCATCTGACCTGCAAACAATGCAAACGCCACGGCGGCATAGATTATTGCTTTCAGCCGGGTCTTGTTATACGCATAGATGGACAGTCCAAGTAGGAGCAGCGAAAATGCTGCGATCCCGACCTTGATTGCCTGCGCAATCGGTTCGTATGGCTCGAAATTAACTTCTACTTGCCGTATCGGCCACGACAGAGCAAGCCAAACAGGCAGGAACATCATGTATGTCAAGACTCTTTCCCCTCCGCAGGCGATAAGGACAGAAACATTTCGGCCAGCCTGCTGCTCCACCTATCCCAGAGCGACGGGTAGTAGCTCTTCATCAGCGAGATCAGGCTCTTCGGGTCCCCGCGCAACTGATACCTTTTGTACTTCCCTTCTTTCACTTCGGTAATGATTCCGAATTCGTTCAGCCGTGACACATGCCAGCTTATTGACGCCGGCGAAACTCCGATCCTGCCTACAATGTCTGTCTGCGTCGGAGTCTTTTGTTCAATGATAAACATCAGGATTTCCCTCGCGGTTTCCTGGCTGAGCACTTCAAGGAGGTTCTTTTCGTTGTCCTGGAAAAGCCCGATGGGAAAGTAGTACTTGAAAAGGCCGCGCCTGTTCGACGTTATTCTCCCGGCCTTTTCCAGCCGTGCCAGATGGTACTGAGCGGTTCCCATGGAGATCCCTACCTCATTTCTGACCTGCCGCAGGTGACAGCCGGGATGTTCGTTGATAAACTGCAGGACGATCTTTGTATTTCCTTCAATGTCTTCATTCAACATCAACCGACCTTTCGCTAGCGGAGATGCAAGCACTGATTGAGGCAAGGGACGGGCTGGCGGTATATCTTGACACTACCCTCATAGTAGCTCGGGATCTTGGATATAATGTGTTATGGTACAGGTATCTAACTGTTGGCAGTCTATTCGAGCCTAGGAATCTAGCTTAGGTTAGACTCTCGTATCACATTTGTTATTAACTATCCCTGGCCACTGTTAGGAAATGAATAATAAAATAACGGTCCTGCTGATGGCGGCAGTTATTACAACCGTGATCGCAGGCCTGGTTGCAAACGCACAGCTCGCAGATGCCGGAGAAAAGTCGAACAAACGCAACATAGGATTCACAGAGGAGTTTTTCATTGAAGACTGCACATTTTCTGACACAGGGAGCAATACATTCCTCATCCTGGAACCCAATTACCAGCTCGTGCTGGCTGGCGAAGAGAAGGATGGAACCGAAGTGGAGCTCATAATAACAGTGCTGGACGAAACAGAAGTGGTTGATGGCGTCGAGACAAGAGTAGTTGAAGAAAGGGAATCAGAAGATGGCGAACTGGTAGAAGTGTCAAGGAACTTCTTTGCAATTTGCGAGGAAACCAGCAGCGTCTTCTATTTCGGTGAAGAGGTTGACGTATTCGAGGACGGCCAGGTAACGCATCCCGGCGAATGGCTGGCCGGCGATGGAGACAATAAGGCTGGCATAATCATGCCGGGCACCGTGATGCTGGGCGCAAAATACTTCCAGGAAATAGCTCCTGAAGTGGCGATGGACAGAGCAGAGATTGTAAGCATGGACGAAGAAGTGGAGACGCCGGCGGGAGACTTTGACGGCGTTGTGAAAATGAGGGAGACCACTCCACTCGAGCCAGGCGCCCAGGAATTCAAGTACCACGCTGAAGGAATAGGGCTGATTCAGGACGAAAACCTGAAGCTGGAAGAATACGGATTCATCTAGTGGTGGGAAAGTGGCGGACAGCCTATATCCTCACCCATTTTTTGATCTTCTGCACAGTTCGCCTACCTCCCAATAGCTATATCTGTTGCCTGATCCTGTCGTCATTCATTGCGGTTCACGACCGCCGTCCCACTAATGCTTGCGTTGTCTGTGCTATTATTCAGCCAGCTTGGGGTCCGGTATGCAGAGGCAAAAGTGATCTATCACATGGATTCATACCATACCCTTGGCGTTTTCCTGATGATTGCCATCGCTATAGCTGGTTTTGCAATCCTTCTGGCATTGCACACAAGAGAAACGTTGGCACTTAGGCAATAACTAAAAACTGCACGCCAAGCGCTATGACCCAATTAGCAATTCAGGGGGAGGTTTCGAGTGTCAGCACACAGACATGCCCATTTGAATACTCGTCCGTAATAAGATAATCATTTTGTCACAATCTGACAGCCTGCAAGCCAAATGTCGTGGTACAACTGTCTAAGTAACA